>JAIRPA010000036.1 GCA_031257235.1 Burkholderiales bacterium
TCAATAAATACATCTACGCGAACAGTGATCCGATCAACGCCTATGACCCAAGCGGCTACTTTAGCTTGGGCGGGATGATGAGTGGGATGAACACTATGGTGAACATCGCTTCAGTTTCCTACGATATCTATACTATGATCCTAGGCAACCCGAATGATGAGAAGCCGGATGGTCCATTCCGCTTGTGGGATGCGTTGATGGCGATGGGGATGAAATCGCTTGTTGGTTCGTGTTCTTCGGATATTCCGACACTTGGGATCGTCAACGCCGGTTTTGGCAAACCTGAAAAACACCATACAATTCCTGTTTATTTGTGTGGGGCGGAAAGGCAAAAATTAGCCCTAATAAGCTATTCAACGCATAAGAAATTACACTCCGAGATGTATGCCTATAAGACCGTGTCTGATGTGTTGGGTTATGCGGTGGATACTTTGGTGTTCAAAAAGAAAGTAAAAGGGGTTCTCACCCCCACGATGAGGCTTGCAAGAACAAGGCAGGGGAGAGCCGCGATAGCGGGACTGTTATATACTTTTTATTCCTCAAATGGATGGTTTGGGGAAGGTGGTAGTGCTAATGCAATACTAAATGTCTTTCCCGCTGAGGCAGCAAAGTTTACTGCCGGCAATCATTCATTTCCGAGGTGCAAGAAGATATGAACATCATCATAGAGCCTATTCAAGTCAAAGATTTTGCCGATCGCGCTAAGATAGAAGAGTTATTTGCGCGAAAGAAAGACACGTTTAAGATATTGACGTTAGACACCTATCCCAGATGCCGGGTAAAATTTGTCACCTTGTGCTGGCCGGAGGGAAAGGAGTCAGTTTATGATTTCCGTGATCATGTTTATAGTGAAGGATTTGATAAATGGAGAGATCGCACTTTTTATAAAGATGAACTTTGGGCAAGGTTATACAAATGGGTAAAAGAAAGCCGTGTCGCCACCAAAAAAATAGAAGGTTCGATTTTTAACAGAACCTTTGAAGATTATCCCTATAAAAATAAGTTTGACTGGAGTTTAGACAGCCGATTTTATATGAGCTACGCTTTGCCCAGGAACAAAACAGCTTTTGATAGGTTTCTTGTTTGGCTGAATAAGTCTTATGAGGAATTGGGGGAGCATTTTGCATGGGATATGAATAATTCAGTCCCGGAAGATTCACCCGAAGCAAAGAAGTATGAAATACTCTTTTTGACTATCCCTAAGAAGAGGTTTGATGATAAAACAGGGAAGTTAATCATCACCCGTGACACTGCTGAAGCTGAGCCGATCATCAATGCTTTAAGAAAAGAAATCAATGATTATGTGCCAAATGAGGGGGGGTATAAGTTTAAAAAATGTTTATCTCAATTGAATGCGGATTGCAATTTTCCTTTTTGGACGTTTTGTATGTCTTTTGAAATCCCCGGTGTGGTTTTCCCCCATCAGGACATAGATTATGCCGTTGGAGAGGCGGCCAAAGCATGGGCGGAAATTTGCGCGCTTAGGGTAAGGTTAATTTATTTAACTAAATCTCCGTTTTTCTTTGGGAGGGTTAAGTTGCATTTATACACTTTTAATACCATATTTAAATTGGAAAAAGGTATAGATATTAAAGATTTATCCTTTGATCCGCGGGAGGAATTGCAACGTTATAGAGATGAAATGTTAGAAAAATATCCTGTTTTAAAGCTCGAAGAGTGGAATAGAATTTACGAACAAGATTGATATTTAGTGTTAATCATCACCCGCGCAAAGCGCGTCAACACCTTCGTCGTCACCGTCATTCTGCGCGCAGTTTGCTTTAGCAAACGAAGTCGCAGAATCCACGTCGCCAAAGGCGGCGGACGCGCAAAGCGCGTCGTCACAAGCGGTCTTGATCCGCAATCCGGTTTTTGTTTTTTTGGGAGCAAACCCCCGTCAGGCTTCGCCTGCCACCCCCTTTTGTGGAACGCCCAAAAGTGAAAACCTACTTTTGGGCGGTAAGGATTACCAAAAAATCGCGGGACAACCTTTGGTTGGGGCGGAACGCACGACGCGAAGCAAAGTTAGTGGAGACCAAAACCCCGACGATTTTTTGTATAAACGGCGGATGATGCAAACCCCCGTCAGGCTTCGCCTGCCACCCCCTTTTATAAAGTGGGCTCAATTCTGCGACTTCGTTTGCTCAAGCAAATGCGCGCTTAAATGACGAGGTGAGAGATTGCGGATTGTTGTTTGATTCCGCGTTTTGCGATGATTTTTTTTCGGGACGCCGAGGACCGCGTCCCCTTGCTGATCTCTGACCTCTGATTTCCGATCCCTGACCCCTGAACCCCCGAAACTCGAAAGTAACATAAGTGCTTAAAAAGTGTGATTTGTGAAACACATTGTAAAAATACTGAAATTATATATTCCAAGCCAAAAACTTGAGGCATATACTTTGGACATGTGAATGTCAAAACCATTTTTGATATGTTTATCAGCCGCCGCCGTTTAAACGCTTTTGGGGCAGTCTTTCATTGGCAGTTACCTGTCGCGCGGCGCTTTTTCTTTTGTTTTCTTTCTTCACATGGCAAGAGGGCAAAAAAAATCGAGATCATCTCGTTTATTCGCGTCCCCTACGCGCAGTTCCTGTTTGAAACCTTCGCAAAACTTCTTAAAAAAAATCGTCCTTTCGCCGAATGGCGTGGCTTATTGCCGTCCGCATTGAGCTTGCGCGCTTTTGTGTCGGCAAAAGGGAAGGCGCTTGCCGGAACGATACAAAAGGGCGTTTCGCAAAGGTCTCAATTCAATGGTGTGGTTCCATCCAATAATCTTAATTTAAGGAATGATTATGAACCACATCTACCGCACCGTTATCAATCGTGCATTAAATTTAGTCCAAGTCGCCTCGGAATTAGCTAAGAATGTGAGAGGGGGAGCGGGTTGCTCGTCTTCCTCCCAATCGAGCGAGGTTGACTCTTCCTTTTCAGGCGGCAAAGCGCCGTCTTCCTTGCTCGCCGTTTTGATTGCGGCTATGTTTGGCGCGACCTTCGCGTTTTCAGGCGGGGCTTTGGCGCAGACGATTACCGATGACGCGGCGCACAATACGGAACGCTATAGTATTTTGGGTTCAAACGGACGCATCACCGCAAGCAAAACTTTATATCATTACGCGGGGGCGCTTCCGTCGGGGAAATATGAAAATACAATTTACCGATACAATCAGCCGTCCAACTTTCAACTTTTCTACGGCGCGAACAATTTAACGTTCACCATCACCGGCTTGAATGCGGCAACTAACCCCACCAATACCGTCAACGAGTACGGCAACACCTACGGGCAAACCAAAATACAACTCATTCGCCTGGTCAACGTACAAGGCAACTCGCCTAACGGCAATGAAATCGGCTCGGCGTTTCAGACACAAAATGTTAATTGCGGTGACACATGCCTTAATGGTGGCAGGTCGGGCACTTTGCTTTTAAAAGACGCTTACGCGCCCACTTTAGACGGTGCCGCGTTTTATTACGTCAACACCGCGCTCAATAATGATAATACTTTGTTTTATCTGGATTTCAGCGGAGACAATCACCGCCTTGGCTCCAACAATAACGGTTACGGCACCTTGGGTACTTTAAAGGTGGAGAATGTTGTCGGGCGCAACGGCGCGGCGTTCTATCTGGAAAACAACTCCGCTCGTGAATATGCGACCAATCAACATACTTATGTTCTTTTTGGCAGCAATACCGGTAAAAACGTCACTAAATTCACGGTCAAAGATGTGATTTCGGAAGGGGATATCGGCGGGGCGGTTTATTTTTATCGTTCGTTCAATCATAAAGACTACAACTTGAGTGCCAACCTTGATTTAGGCACCAACAATTATTTTGTCAACAATAAAGCCACAGCCGCCAACGGCACGTCGGCGATTTTCATGGGGAACAGCAATACGGCGTCAGGGCAAAAAGCCTATGCCACGTTGAGCATTTACGGCAACACTTATTTTAAAGATAACGACGGCGCACACACCATTTGGTTTGAAGCCCCCGATGGCGCAGGCTCCACCATCAACTTAGACAGCACGCAGGGCGATATTGTTTTTGAAGATACGCGCGGCGACATTTATGTGGATAAAGGGCTGGTGACGGTCAATGTCGGCAAAGCCGCCGGGGTTTCCGCCAACAATACCAACAATATTTTCTTGGACGATTCGTTTAATTCTGCCACCGGCACGATTGCCGCCTTCATCAAAAACAGCGGCAATATTTTGCAGATGACCGGGGACAATCTGGTCAGCCTCAAAGATAGTGCTTCGGCGTTCAATGTGGCTGTGGGTGAGTTTCGATTAGCCACCAAAAACGGCAACCGCGCTACGCTTAATTTAGGCGGAGCAGGCGGGCAGTTCATCATGGAG
>JAIRPA010000053.1 GCA_031257235.1 Burkholderiales bacterium
GCCCGCCGCGCGAACCGCCAAGGGCATCTCGGCAACGCCAAAAGCGTCCAATCGTTCCACTTGAAATTGGTGCATGAGCGCGTTTTGCGCGGAGGTCAAATCAAAGCGCCACGTCGCTATCCGTCTCGGTGACAAGGCGTGGCACGACGCGGCAATAAGCGCGGTTTCATCATCGGGACACAACCATTCGGCAGGATCAATCCTATCCAAAACGCCGCGCGCGTCGGCAAGCGGCACTTCCGTGACGGCAAAATCGCCGGAGGCAAAATTCAGCCACGCGATTCCCGCGCGTTGTTGATGGATACACATTGCCGCTAACGGGCGGTCGCGTCGCGCGTCCAATAAATTGGCATCGCTCACCGTCCCCGGCGTGATGATGCGCGTGACTTTGCGTTCGACGGGACCTTTGCTTGTGGCAGGGTCGCCGATTTGTTCGACAATCACCACCGTTTCGTTTAACTTCATCAACCGCGCCAAATACTGCTCGACCGCGTGATACGGAACGCCCGCCATGGGAATCGGCGCGCCGTTCATTTGTCCGCGCGCGGTCAACGTGATGTCCAAAAGCCGCGCCGCGCGTTCGGCGTCCCCTAAGAAAAGCTCATAAAAATCGCCCATCCGATAAAAAACGAGCTTATCGGGATGATCTTTCTTAAACCCTAAATATTGCCGCATCATCGGCGAGAGGGATTTATCGGAGACCGTCGTTGAATTCATAAGTTAGGCGACTTATTTCTTGGGTTGGTGTGTTGATGATGTGATCGGGTTTGTCGGCGGTGCTCTTTTTAAAATCGCTTTTTGATGAAACCTATTGACGAAGTCACCGCCGAAGCGGCAAAAAGTCCCTCTTTTTGCCGCTCCCCCTACCCCAACAATCGCTTCAAAATTTCATTGACCTGCGCGGGGTTGGCCTTGCCGCGTGAGGCTTTCATGACCTGCCCCACGAGCGAATTAAACGCTTTTTCTTTGCCCGAACGATACTCGGCAACAATGGCGGGATTTTGCGCGATCACCTCGGACGCCCATTTTTCTAACGCGCCGGTGTCAGAGATTTGTTGTAATCCTAAATTTTTAATGACGTCTTCGACCGTCATCGGTTCGCCGGCTGCCCAGAGCGCCTGAAAAACATCTTTCGCGCCTTTGCCGGAAATCGTGTTTTTCATCGTCGCCGTCACGATGTCCGCCAATTGCTTGGGCGAAACCGACGAGGCTTCAATCTCTTTTTCTTCACGATTTAATGTGGCGGAAAGCTCGCCCAACATTTGATTGGCGGCGATTTTGGCGGCGTCTTTGACGGCAAGGGTGTGATCCTTGCGGACATTTTGGAGAACCTCTTCAAAATACCGCGCAAATTCCAAACTTCTCGTCAACTGCGCGGCATCGTATTCGGGCAACCCGAAAGTGTCGATGAAGCGTTTTTTCATCGCCTCCGGCAGTTCGGGCAAGGCTTTTTGGGCGGCACTCAACAATTCGGCGGGAATGACCAAAGGCGGTAAATCGGGATCGGGAAAATAGCGGTAATCCTGCGCATCCTCTTTGCTACGCATAGAGCGCGTTTCCCCGCGATCAGGATCAAACAAACGGGTTTCCTGCACCACCTTCCCGCCGTTTTCGATGATTTCAATCTGACGCTCCACTTCAAACAAAATGGCTTTTTCCAAAAATTTGAAGCTGTTTAAGTTTTTGATCTCGGCGCGCGTGCCCAAGGGCTCCCCTGCGCGACGCACCGAGACGTTCGCGTCACACCGAAAACTGCCCTCCTGCATGTTGCCGTCGCAAATGCCGATCCAACGCACCAGCGCGTGAAGCGCTTTGGCATAGGCGACCGCCTCTTCGGCGGAAGACATGTCCGGCTCGGTGACGATTTCCAAAAGCGGAGTTCCCGCGCGGTTTAAGTCGATGCCGGTCATTCCGTGAAAATCTTCGTGCAGACTTTTCCCCGCATCCTCTTCCAAGTGAGCGCGGGTGAGCCGAACAAACTTTTCGCCGTTTTTGGTGGCAATGGAAAGCCCGCCGCCTAAGACAATCGGGATTTCAAACTGGCTGATTTGATAGCCCTTAGGCAAATCGGGATAAAAATAATTCTTCCGCGCAAACACGCTTCTTTCGTTCACGGTGGCGTTGACGGCAAGCCCGAATTTAATCGCGCACAAAACCGCCTCTTGGTTGACCACCGGTAAGACGCCGGGTAAGGCTAAATCCACCGCGCAGGCATGGGTGTTGGGCGGCGCGCCAAAGGCTGCCGACGCCGCCGAAAACATCTTGGATTCCGTGGTTAATTGCGCGTGGGTTTCGAGACCGATTACGGTTTGCCATGTCATGAAAAAAGCTCCTTTTGCGGCGAAACGTGCATTTTAATCGTCGAACGCCGACTTGTCCCGTATAATTCCACAATTTTGGCGCGACCACGCGCGCCGGCGCACATCAGGTGAGGTTATTTTGCGTCTTACACACATTAAATTATCCGGTTTTAAAACCTTTGTTGATCCGACCACCATCGCCACTTCGGGGCAGTTGGTCGGGATTGTCGGTCCCAACGGTTGCGGCAAGTCTAACGTCATCGACGCGGTGCGCTGGGTGTTGGGCGAATCCAAAGCCTCCGCTTTGCGCGGCGAATCCATGCAGGACGTGATTTTCAACGGCGCGGGCGATCGAAAGCCCGTGTCACGCGCGTCGGTCGAGCTTCAGTTTGACAACAGCGACGGCAGAATCGGCGGTCAATGGGGACAATACACCGAGCTTTCGATCAAGCGGGTCTTAACGCGCGACGGAGATTCCGCGTATTACATCAACAACATCCCGGTTCGTCGCCGCGATATTTACGACGTTTTTTTGGGGACGGGCTTGGGTCCTCGCGCTTATGCCATCATCGAACAAGGGATGATCTCCCGCGTGATCGAAGCAAAGCCCGAAGAATTGCGCGTTTTTCTGGAAGAAGCCGCCGGGGTATCCAAATACAAAGAACGCCGCAAAGAAACCGAAAACCGCCTTGCCGACACGCGCGAACATTTGTCGCGCCTTGAAGACATCCGAACGGAATTATCCAATCAATTAGCACACTTAGACGCACAAGCTAAAGTTGCTTCTGAATATCACGAGCTGACCAATCGGCACAAAAACACGCAACACCTTCTGTGGTTTTCCAAGCGCGAAGACGCGGCAAGAACGCGCGAAAAGTGTCGCGTGGAAGCGGCGCAATTACAAGTTGAGCTTGATCGCGCCTTATCAGACATTCACGCGGTCGAGGCAAAATTGGATCAGTTGCGGGAAACGCATTACACCGCCAACGACGCCCTGCACGACAAACAAGGCGCGCTTTACGCCATCAGTACGGAAGTCTCGCGTTTGGAAGAACAACTCAAATCCGCCCACGCCAGCGAGACGCGAATCGCGCAACAATCCGAACAAATCAACGCGCAGATTAAAGCCTTAGAGGAAGAATCCGCGCGCCTGGGCGAAGATGAAACCGCGCTTTTAACAGAGCTTGAAACCGCCGCTGCCGCGATTTTATCGGCAGAGGAAGAAGAACGCGAAGCCGCCGGCACCCTGCCTTCCCTAGAAGAAGCCGTTTTGGAGTCCAACCAACAATGGATGTCGGTGCAACAGGAATTGGCGCAGTTAGAACAAGTCGCCGAGTTGGCCAAAACCTCGCGCGATCACATCACGCGCACCATCGAGCAATTCACCGCACGTTTAGACAAACTTTTGGCGGAATTAAAACAAATGACCGGCGGGGTGGGTGTGGTGACGGTTGCCGATGTTGAAGATCAGCTGGCGCAGGAAAACGAATCCTTGACCCGCCTTCAAGAGTCCGTCTCAACCCTTGCCCAAAAAGTCGAAGACGAAACACGTCTGCTTTCCGAAGCCCAAAACCGTTGGCAGCAGGCAACTCACGCGATGAACGCGATGAACGCGCGGCAGGAAGCGCTTTTCTCGCTCCAAAACAAAATCGAGCGGCAGGATGTGCACCAATGGCTGGATCAACGCGGGTTGAACGAATGCGCGCGTTTATGGCAAAAAATCGACGTGGACAAAGGCTGGGAAAACGCGCTTGAAGCCGTCTTGCGCGAAAAATTAAACGCGCCGGAGCTTGCCGATTTTTCTTGTGTTTCGACATGGTTGAACGACCCCCAAAACGCCGTCCCACGCTTGACGGTATTTACCCGAAACCGTGAGAACCCGCACGCGCACGCCTCCCCCGCCGACGACGCACTTTTTTATAAACTCAAGATCAAAGATTCGCAAACTTCCGCCTTGATTGCGGATTGGCTCTATGGCGTCCACTGCATTGATTCCGTCGAGGCGGCACTTGCCAAACGCGGCGATTTGGCGCCCGGCGCGTCGTGGGTGACGCCGGAAGGTCACCTGGTGACCGCACAAAGCGTGACGTTTTTCGCGCCGGATTCCGAGCTTCACGGCGTTCTCACCCGTCAGCGCGAATTATCCGAATTAAACGAACAAGCCGCCGCCGCTGAAGCCGTTGCCGAAGAGGCGCGTTTACTTTTAGAGACGGCGGAAACCACACTCACCCAATCCAAAACCGCATGGCAAAACGAGCGGCACGCGATTGAATCCCAACAAAAGCGTTGCCACAACTTAGAGCTTGAATTAGCCCAGCTCAAAAAAGAAGCCGAAGCGCAAGAAAAACGTAAAACCGAAATCAACCGCGAATGCGACGAACTGCGCGCGCAATTGTCGCGTGAAGAAGAAGAACGCGATCGTTTCGCCACCGAAATCGGCGAAGCACAAATGAAACTTCACGATGAAATGGCGCGTCGTGAATCGTTGCGCCACGCCAAAAATGAAACGGAAGTCATGTTGACGCGCGGTCGTGAGCGCGCGCATCAAGCCGAACGCGCCACCTCGGAAGCCAAATTCAACGAACGCCATCTCAAAGACCGTCAACACGAATTGACCCGTCGCCGCGACACCCTGGCCCGCCAAAAAGAGCAACAACAACGTTTTTTGAGCGAGCTTTCCAACGAACACAATGCCGTGGATTGGGCGGCGATCGAAGCCTCGTTGCAGGAAGCCCTATCGGTGCGCGGCAAAGCCGATGCAGAGCTTCACGCGGCGCGCGAAACCTTGGAAACCGTCACGCAGTCGATGCGTGAGGCAGAGACTTCACTGCGCGAGACCGAAACGGACATCGAGCCTCGTCGCAACAAAATCCAAGACGCGCGATTAAAAGAACAAGCCGCCCAGCTTCAGGAAGAGCAATTTGCACAGCAATTGTCTGAAGATCATGCCGATCTTGACGCCCTGCCCGAAGCCTTGCGCGCATGGGGACGCGGTTCGCTTTCGGCAGAAATTGACCGCCTGCAAAAAGCGATTGCCGCTTTAGGCGCGGTCAATCTTGCGGCGTTGGAAGAATTAAAAGCCGCCGAAGAGCGCAAAACCTATCTTGATCAGCAGTCTGCCGATTTGGTCGAAGCCATGACCACGCTGGAAAACGCGATTCGCCAAATCGACAAAGAATCGCGCGCCTTATTGAGCTCGACGTTTGACGCCGTGAATATGAATTTCTCGCGCCTGTTCCCGACGCTTTTTGGCGGCGGTCAGGCAAAACTTGTCTTAACCGGCGAAGAGATTTTGGATTCCGGCGTACAAGTCATCGCGCAACCGCCGGGCAAGAAAAACGCCTCGATCCACTTGCTCTCCGGCGGCGAAAAGGCTTTAACCGCCACGGCGCTGGTGTTTGCCCTCTTCCAGTTAAATCCCGCGCCGTTTTGCCTTTTGGACGAAGTGGACGCGCCGCTGGACGATTCCAACGCGGGACGCTTTTCCAATTTGGTGCGCGAAATGAGCGATAAAACGCAGTTTTTGTTCATTACCCACAACAAAATCGTGATGGAAATGGCCACCCAGCTCTTGGGCATTACCATGCCCGATCCCGGCATTTCCCGCACCGTGGCGGTGGACATCGCCGAAGCCTTGGATATGGCAACGGCGGGCTAGACGTGATTTTTTGGAAGTATCAACCGGCAAACCCGAACTGCCCAAAACTCAAACCGCCAAAAAGTAGGTTTTTACTTTTGGGCATAGGGTGTAGGGGTATACTTTTTGCCGACCAAAACCCCGACGATTTTTTACGGGAACGGCGGCATGGATTCTGCGTGTCAGGAATCAGAGTTCAGAAAAGTTCCGATTGCCCGCCCGCCTTTCCTACAAAAAATCATCAGGGTTCCCCTGTGATTTTTTGGAAGTATCAACCGGCA
>JAIRPA010000105.1 GCA_031257235.1 Burkholderiales bacterium
CGGTTGAACTCGTCTTGGACGTAGTTGGTCACGGCGGTGTAGAGCGCAGCCTCCTTGGGCGAGAGGTCGTAGTTCACCGTGTACGCTCGCCGCTCGGGGAAAAGCGGCGTCCCATCGAATTTTAGCAAGTCCTCTTTCACGAGCCGGCGCATCACGTCAGACACGTCAACCGCCTGATTGCCGCTTCTCGCCACGCCCTCAAAGCGGTCTTGGTCGATGAGCGACATGAAAAGTTGGAAGTCCTCCTCTTTGCCATTGTGCGGGGTGGCGGTCAGAAGCAGGAAGTGCCTCGTGATGGAAGACAGTAGCCGACCAAGCTGGAACCGCTTTGTGTACTTGACTTCGCCGCCCCAGACCGTGGCAGACATCTTGTGCGCTTCGTCTACCACAATCAAATCCCAGTCCGTGACGCGCAGCTTCTCCTGAATCTCCTCGTTTCTGGATAATTTATCCAGACGAACGATGCAAAGGTTTGTCTCCGTGAACACGTTGCCCGTGACAGCGGACTCGATGCGGTCGTTGGTCAGAATCTCATACCGCAGGTTGAACTTGCGGTACAGCTCGTCTTGCCACTGCTCCGCCAAGTTGCCCGGCGAGACGATCATGCAACGTTTCAAATCGCCGCGCACGAGCAGCTCCTTCAAGAACAGCCCCGTCATAATCGTCTTTCCCGCGCCGGGGTCGTCCGCCAAGATGTAGCGAAGCGGCAGGCGCGAGAGCATCTCCTGATAGACTGCCGATATCTGGTGAGGCAACGGTTCAATCGTCGACGTGTGGACGGCAAGATACGGGTCAAAAATATGCGCGAGGTTGATGCGATAGGCTTCCGAGGTCAGCCGTAATAGGTTTGCGTCTGCGTCAAAACACCAGGGCAGGCTGCCGTCAGCGACATCCAGCCGTTCCTCGTCTTCACGGTACAGTATTTGCTCGGCAACATTGCCGGCGGCATTCTTGAAGGTGACGGTCATGGCATTCGTGCCATGCCACTTGACCGCGACCACGCTCACGGGCGAGCTGCCCGCAATGCCCGCGACGCTCGCTCCTACGGTTATCTCCTCAAGCCTTGCCATACACGTTTCCCTCTTTTATTAATTTATTCATCACACCGGACTTGATGCAACATCGGATAGGGTGAGCGTCGCAAAATTTGATGGTTGCTTGAGCTTGCGCACTCGCAAGATGAGGCGGCAAGGTAAAAAAAGCATCCTTTGCTCGGAAGACACTTTCGCCTAAAGATTCTTTAAGGTGGATTTCAAACAAGCGGCGACAATTCACGGACGCGGTCTTTGTCTCAATATTTAAACCTAAAGTATTATTCATTTATTTAATGCTCTATGCTTGTCGCAATCACGGGGAAGGATAATAACATTCGTTGCAAGAGATGAGAACGCCGTGCCAAATGTCTGCGCCCATCGGGAAACACAGGGCTAAGATCATTCCTTCTTTCTCGATTGATACGATAGCCGAGGGAAATAATCATGTCGAGGTTGTAGTACAAAACCTCATAGTTTTTTCCGTCGGTGGCAGTTTGTAAGAATTTCTTACAAACTGCCGATTCTAGCAATTCGGCATCGGAGAAAATTTTACGGATGTGCATCGTCACATTCGGACGGGATGTGCCGTAAAGGTCGGCCAACTGTTGCTGCGTCAGCCAAACAGTCTCCCCGTCCAAACGAACGCTGACCTTGGCAATCTTATCGTCCGTTTCGTAAATGATGATTTGTGGCGGTTTGTTTTCGGGGGTGTCGTGATGGCGGGTCATGGCAGAGCTTTCATTACAAAACAATATGTTGAGAGAGAAGAGCGCGCCAAAGCGCCCTTCCGCGCGAAATGCTTAAATGATGCACAGGCTTTGGATTCTATAACGTGGGCTTGGGGAACAAAAGCAAAGTAACCTGCTTCCCAAGATACCATTTGCCCGAATCATCCCGCCGGTTTTTGCTTTGAGCATTTCTTTGTGGGACATATTTCCCGAAAAATCGAAAAAAACCGGCGGAACGGATTCCCCTGCAAAATAATATGTCTTACAATCCAAGCGTTTTTAACACCCTTTCTTGGAGGCACCCCAATAATGGCACTGCTGGAAGTCCGCGAAGTGACTCGTCGCTTCGACAATTTCGTCGCTGTCAACAATGTGACCTTTTCCGTCAACGCCGGCGAATTTTTCACGCTTTTAGGACCTTCCGGTTGCGGTAAGACCACGCTACTGCGAATGATCGCAGGGTTTGACCAGCCGGACTCAGGCGGCATTTTTTTGGACGGCGTGGACTTAAAAGACACCCCGCCCGAAAAGCGCCCGATTCACACCGTCTTCCAAAGTTATGCCCTGTTCCCGCACATGACGGTTGAGCAGAATATCGCCTTTCCTCTCAAAATGGCGAAGCAAAACGAAGAGGAAATTCGCGCCAAAGTCAAAAACGCGCTGGATTTGGTCGATCTTACCGACCGCGCCAAACGTCATCCGCACGAACTTTCCGGCGGGCAACGGCAGCGCGTCGCCTTGGCGCGCGGGCTGGTCAATCGCCCGCGTTTGCTCCTTTTGGACGAGCCCTTGGGCGCCTTGGACGCCAAACTCCGCGAACAAATGCAAATCGAGTTGATCGCCTTACAACGCGACACCGGGGTGACTTTCGTGTTTGTGACCCACGCGCAAGCCGAAGCCTTGGCGCTGTCGCATCGCATCGCCGTCATGCGCGCGGGGAAAATCGAACAATTGGACGAGCCGGATCGCCTCTACGGGCAACCCCGCAATCGGTTTGTGGCGGATTTCATCGGCAACGTCAACATGCACGAAGCCACCGTCAAAGCGGCGGGCGAAACCTTAACCTTGGAGCTGGGCAAGCTGGGTAAAATTGTTGCCCCCATGCCTAAAAATCAGACGCTTGCCGAAGGCGCGTCGGGCGTGTTTGTGATTCGTCCCGAACAAGTTGCCATTCGCGCGGCGCAAGAATCCTCCAACGATCCGAATCAGTTTGTCGGCACCGTCAATGACTTTTTATACATCGGCGACGTGACCACTTACATCGTCGATCTTCCCGACGGCGCGCGCATCGAAGCACTCCTCCCCAATTCCGCGCCCGGTCGGGCGAAATTTTTTGAGCTGGGCGATCCGGTTCGGGTTTCGTGGAAAGCCGAAGCCGGCGCGTTTTTGGACTCTTAACCGTTATCGCTGACACTATGTCCCAATCAAACTCGTCCCGCATCCGCGGCGAACGGCTGGTCAAGTATTCTGTGATTACGCCACCGTTTTTGTTCCTGCTGACGTTTTTTCTCGTTCCCGCGCTCATCATGGTGGTCGCCAGTTTTCGCTATCCCGGAGAATTTGGCGGTTTGGCGCCGCTTTTCCGCGGCGAGGACGGCGTGGGCGGGGTCACGCTTGAAAACTACAAACTCTTTTTCTCAAGCACCAATTATGCGTGGATTTTCCTGCGTAGCTTCGGTGTGGCCGCCTTGACGACCGTCATCTGCTTATTCATGGCGTATCCGGTCGCGTTATTGGTGGCGCGTAGCCCGAAAAAGTCACGCGACCTTTTGGTGCTTTTGTGCGTGTTGCCGTTTGCCAGTAATTTTTTGGTGCGCGTCTACGCGTGGATGATTATTTTTCAACCGTTTGATTTAATGCACTCAAGGCTTGCCGTGATTATCGGAATGGTTTACGTGCATTTGCCGTTTATGATTTTGCCTTTATACACCAACCTTGAAAAACACGATCCCACCTTGCTGGACGCCGCACAAGACTTAGGCGCGAACGCATGGCATCGCTTCTGGCGCGTCACGTTTCCGATGTCGATTCCGGGCATCTTTTCAGGCGCGTTATTAGTCTTTATTCCGGTGTTGGGCATGTTCGCCATTCCTGAAATTTTGGGCGGGAAAAACGATTGGCTCGTCGGCAACATGATCAAAGACGCCTTTTTAGGCTCGCGCGATTGGCCTTTTGGTTCGATGCTCTCGATGGTGATGACGATTGCGGTGTTGGCCGCGGTGGGGCTTGCAACCGCTTTAGCCAAGAAAGGAGTGCCTCGTGCGTAGATCGCCTTTACTGTGGATAAGCGCGGCGGCGGTTTTCGCCTTCCTTTATATCCCGCTGATCGTTGTCGTGGTCTTTTCGTTCAACGATTCCAAACTCAACGCCGGCTGGGTCGGCTTTACGTTCAAATGGTATTCCATTTTGGTCAACGATAAGGCGATGATGGATGCCGCCCTCAATTCGCTGTTCATTGCGTTTACCGCGTCGTTTTTGGCAACCCTGCTTGGCACCATGGCGGGCATTGCAATGTACCGATATAAAACGCGCATATTGCCCTTCATGACTTTAACGCCGTTGGCGATGCCTGAAATTCTATTAGGGGTAAGTTTGTTGCTGTTTTTCATCTCCGTGTTGGGCACGGAATCGTTGTCGCTGTTGACGGTGATCATTGCGCACACGACTTTTTGCATCGGCTTTGTGGCGATCATTGTGCGCGCGCGGTTAATCGGGATGGATGAATCCATTTTTGAAGCCGCGCGAGATTTAGGCGCGACCCCTTGGCAAACGTTTCGGTTGATCACGTTTCCGCTGATCATGCCGGCCATCATTGCGGGTTTGTTGATGTCGTTTACCTTATCCATCGATGATTTTGTGATTACGTTTTTCACGGCAGGTGTCGGTGTTCCCACCCTGCCTTTGACGATTTATACCATGATTAAAATCGCCGTGACCCCTGAGGTCAACGCGCTGTCCACACTGATGATGTTGTTGACACTTGGGATGATTATCATCGCCAGCAAAGTAGCACCCGGGTTTTTGGAAGAAACTGAACACAGAGGAGAAGATCAATGAATCAAACCATGAAGTCCGTTTTTCGTTCGCTTTCGTTTCGTGCCTTTTTAGGAGGAATCATTGCGTTAGCATTTGCTTTGTTTTTAGCCGGTTGCAACAAAGCACCGGAGCACAAAACCGCAACACACACCGACGAACCTGCCGGCAAGTTTGTGCGGTTTTATAATTGGAATAACTACATGGCGCGCGAAACCGTCGCGCGTTTTGAAAAGAGTTGTGATTGCCGTCTGATCGAAGATTATTTTTCCGATCACGAAGAAATGTTGGCAAAACTTGCCGCCGGCGCCACCGGTTACGACATCATGGTGCCGACCGGTAACGTGGTCGAAACGTTAATCAAACAAAAAACCCTTCAAAAAATTGATAAGTCCCGACTGAAGAATTTATCGCAGTTGAACCCTCAATTTTTGAATCTGTGGTTTGATCCCGAAA
The DNA here is from genome assembly GCA_031257235.1 of Burkholderiales bacterium. Lineage (GTDB taxonomy): Bacteria > Pseudomonadota > Gammaproteobacteria > Burkholderiales > Casimicrobiaceae > UBA931. The sequence goes on from JAIRPA010000105.1 coordinate 5,252, forward strand.
ACCAATATTCGGTGCCTTACGGCTATTCGCTGACCATCATCGGATACAACGCCGAAAAAATAGCGGAATTGGGCTTGCCGACGGATACTTGGGCGCTGGTGTTTGATCCTCAATACTTAGAAAAGATCAAAGGCAAAATTACGGTGATGGACAGCCAACGCGAGCTTTTCGGCGCCGCACTGCGCTATCTGGGTTATTCGGTCAATGACGAAGATGATAAACATTTACTTGAAGCTCGTGATGTGATTTTGAAGGCAAAACCCTATTGGGCGGCATTCAACGCGTCTTCATACATCAAAGAATTGGCCAGCGGCGATATTTGGGTGGCGCACGGGTACTCCAACGATATGTTCCAATCGGCGCAAGATGCGGTGGCGGCAAAGCGTCCGTTCACCATCAAAACCGGCTTGCCCAAAGAAGGCGCCGTGCTTGCCATCGACAACATGGTCATCCACAAAAGCGCGCCGCATCCCGATATGGCTTATGAGCTGATTGATTTTCTGATCGATAAAAAGAGTACGGCTGAATTATCCAATTTAACCGGATCAGGATCGGTCAACACGGAATCGCTCTCGTTGATTATTCCCGAAGTGCGGAACAACAAAGCCGTGTTTCCCGACGAACAATTGCAAAAGAAATTAGAGATGCTCAAAGACTTTTCTGCCGACAAAAGACGCTATTTAAATCGTTTGTGGACAGAGATTAAGGCAAATTAGTCGGTTCATTGTCACAAAAAAACGTGTGCGGGACGCCGGTCTTACGCGTCCCGCCACCTAGCTCCTCCCGCGAGCGTGATCGTCGCCCCTTTCATAAAAAGGGCGACGATTGTCCGAATCCCTTTTGTAGTTATTGGTATTGAGTGACGGCGTTACAAATATCGTCGTTGGCGAACCCGTCATCGTCTTTTTTGACATTTAATTTCACAAAACCGTGTTTAACCCGTAGCGTAAACGGTCAATTTCGTGGACAATCGCGGTGTCCCAACGCGCACACCCTTGCGCAATACCCGTTTTTTAAAGGAGGTTTCATGTCGAAGTATCAGCACATTCAAGTCCCGACAGACGGACAAAAAATTACGGTCAATGCCGATTTTTCTTTAAACGTTCCCGATTTTCCGATCATTCCCTACATTGAAGGTGACGGTATCGGCGCGGACATCACGCCGGTGATGACGAAAGTGGTGGATCACGCCGTCAAAAAAGCCTATCAGGGCAAACGCGCGATTCGTTGGATGGAAGTATTCGCCGGCGAGAAAGCCACGCGCGTCTATGGAGAAAACGTGTGGTTGCCCGATGAAACCTTAGAAGCCATCAAAGACTACGTGATTTCGATTAAAGGTCCTCTGACCACGCCGGTAGGCGGCGGGATTCGCTCGTTGAATGTGGCGTTGCGACAAATGCTTGATCTTTATATTTGCCTGCGACCGGTGCGCTATTTCAACGGGGTGCCCAGCCCCGTGAAGTCGCCGGAAAAAGTCGATATGGTGATTTTCCGCGAGAACTCCGAAGACATTTACGCCGGCATTGAATGGGCTGCCGAAACGCCTGAAGCCAAAAAAATCATCGCGTTTCTATTAAACGAGATGAAAGTCACCAAGATTCGTTTTCCGCAAACCTCCGGGATCGGCATCAAGCCGGTCTCTCGTGAAGGCACGGAGCGTTTAGTGCGTCGCGCCATTGCTTACGCGATCGACAACGATCGCCGCTCCATCACGCTTGTCCACAAAGGCAATATTATGAAGTTTACCGAAGGGGCGTTCCGCGATTGGGGGTACGCGCTCGCGCAAAACGAATTTGGCGCCACGCCTATTGACGGCGGACCTTGGTGTTCGCTCAAAAACCCGAAGACCGGACGCGAGATCATCATCAAAGACGCCATTGCCGATAACTTCCTCCAGCAAACCTTGTTGCGTCCGGCTGACTACGATGTGATCGCCACCCTCAACTTAAACGGCGATTATTTTTCCGACGCGCTGGCGGCACAGGTTGGCGGGATCGGCATCGCGCCCGGGGCTAATTTATCGGACGCCGTTGCCGTGTTTGAAGCCACGCACGGCACCGCCCCCAAACTTGCGGGCAAAAATAAAGTCAACCCCGGCTCTGAAATTCTTTCGGCAGAGATGATGTTGCGCCACTTAGGCTGGGTGGAAGCCGCAGACGTGATTGTGCGTTCGATGGAAAATACCATTGCCGATCGCAAAGTCACTTACGATTTCGCCCGCGCCATGACCGACGCGATTGAAGTCAGCTGTTCCGCGTTTGGCGACGCCATGATTGAGAGGATGTAAGCTATTCGCCCAAAAGTAAACACCATTCGCCCAAAAGTAAAACCCTACTTTTGGGCGGTTGAAATTTCCAAAAAAGTACGGGCAAAGCCCGATACTTTTTTGCGGGAACGGCGGGGTGGATTCTGCGACTTTGTCACA
>JAIRPA010000109.1 GCA_031257235.1 Burkholderiales bacterium
TCCGTGATGAACGGTTTTCAAAAAGAACTGCGCACGCGCATTTTGTCGGTCGCCTCGCACATTGAGCTTCGCGCCTTTCCCGAATTAGACGATTGGCAGACGGTGGATCAACTCGCGCGCCAAAACCCGCATGTCACCGCCACCGCGCCTTATGTCTTGGGGCAGGCGATGCTTTCCGCCTCCGGCTCGTCGCGCGGCTCGATGTTGCGCGGGATCCTCCCCGGCCAAGAAGACACGGTCGCAGACATCGGTCAACACATGAAGGAAGGATCGCTTGACGCTTTGACTCCCGGCTCGTTTGGGATTGTCTTGGGCACGGAACAGGCAAGAATGTTGGGCGTGGTTGCCGGCGATAACCTTGTGGTCTTGATTCCTTCGGGCACGGCGACTCCCACCGGCACGATTCCGCGAATGCGGTCTTTTAAAATCGTCGGACTTTTCGATGTCGGAATGTATGAGTTTGACAGCGGGCTTGCCTTCATTCACTTAGAGGATGCCAAAAAACTTTATCGAATGCAGGGCGTCTCCGGCGTTCGTTTGAAGCTGGACGATTTAATGAACGCGCCCAAAGTCTCAGGGGAGCTTTACTCCGTGATGCCGCCGGCGGTGGACGTGCGTGACTGGACAAAAAGCCATGCTAATTTTTTCCGCGCGGTTCAGATTGAAAAACGCATGATGTTTTTAATCTTAATTTTAATCATCATCGTTGCCACGTTTAATATTATTTCGGCGCAGGTGATGGCCGTCACGGAAAAGCGCGCGGACATCGCTATTTTGCGTACCTTGGGTGCCTCGCCGCGCTCGATTCTTTCCATTTTTATCTTCCAAGGCGCGATGGTCGGCGTGATCGGAACCTTAGTCGGCGTGATTGGCGGCGTTTCTTTGGCGCTCAATATCGACGTGGTGGTGCCGGCTATTGAACGCTTCTTTGGCGTGCGGTTTCTCGATAACTCGGTGTATTACATCAGCGAGTTACCGTCTGACCTGCAATCAGGCGATGTGATCACCATTGCTTCAACCGCTTTTTTCTTTGCGTTGGCGGCAACGATTTATCCTGCCTTGAAAGCCGCGCGCACCAATCCCGCGGCGGCATTGCGTTATGAGTAATCCTTTGATTTTAGAAGCCGTTCATCTTGCCAAAACCTACAAAAGCGGCAAACTGACCGTGCCCGTGTTGCACGATGTCAATTTGTCGTTGTCGGCAAGCGATACCGTGGCCATTGTCGGTTCGTCGGGCTCCGGCAAAAGCACCTTACTGCATTTGCTGGGCGGCTTGGATGAAATCACGAGCGGGCGCGTTTTACTTTTAGGGCAAGACATCGCAAAAATCGGCGAGCGCGAAAAAGGCATGATTCGCAACCGCGCTTTGGGGTTTGTCTATCAGTTTCATCACTTGCTACCGGAGTTCTCCGCGCTGGAAAACGTGATGATGCCGCTTTTGATCCGCCGCGAATCCAAAGCCGCCGCGCGAGACGCCGCGGCAACGGTGTTGGGTCGCGTGGGGCTGGCGCATCGTGTGCGCCACGTGCCGGGCGAGTTGTCCGGCGGCGAACGCCAGCGGGTGGCTTTGGCGCGCGCTCTGGTGACCCGCCCTCGTTGCATCTTGGCCGATGAGCCGACCGGCAATCTTGATCGCGCCACGGCCAATCAAGTCTTTGATTTAATGCTGACCTTGAATCAAGAATACAAAACCGCGCTGGTCATCGTCACCCACGATAACGAATTGGCCGCGCGCGCGCAAAAAACCTTTCATTTGGTCGACGGCGTCATCCGCGCTTAGACTTTTTAATCCCCAATACCCCATTCCGAATTCATCAGGTTTTGCCGAATCCAAGTCTCACGCCCTCACTGGTTTACAATAGCCCCTTATTTTTAAAGAAAGATACTCATGGCATTAGAACCCTTACCTACGAATCAAAACCAAGGCTCGCAAGAGCCCTCCCGTCAAGCCGGACGCGCCGACCCCAATGCGGCTGTCTTTGAGCGTTTGGCAACCGAATTCATCAAAGAGCAAAAAAGCGCGCGACGGATGAAGTTTATTTCCCGAATCCTTGTGGTCTTGGTGGTTTTATTGATCTTTGCCGCAAGTTTTCGCAACACGCCGGTCGTCAAAAACGAATGTAAAACCGAGTGTGCCGCCTTGGTCAGAATCGACGGCGAGATTGCCGCCGACGCCGACGCCTCCGCCGATCACATCATCACAGGCTTGCAGGACGCCTTTTCATCCAAACACGTGCGCGGCATCATCTTAGAGATCAACAGTCCGGGCGGAAGCCCCGTTGAATCCGGTCGTGTCTATGATGAAATTAAAAGACTGCGTCAACTCCATACCGAGATTCCGATATATGTTGTGGTTGACGACATCGCGGCATCGGGCGCGTATTACATCGCGGCCGCTTCCGACATGATTTACGTGGACAAAGCAAGTTTGGTCGGCTCGATCGGGGTCATCATGTCCGGCTTCGGCTTCACCGGCGCGATGGAAAAATTAGGGATTGAACAACGAACTCAAACCGCCGGAAAAAACAAAGCCTTCATGGACCCGTTTTCTCCGGCGAATGCGGCACAACAAGAACACATGCAAAAATTATTGGATAACGTTCACCAACAGTTCATTACCGCCGTCAAAGAAGGACGCGGCAAACGTTTACCCCAAGATGCCTCCGATGATCTTTTCTCCGGTTTGATTTGGACGGGAGAAGATGCCGTTAAATTGGGATTGGCGGATGATTTTGGCAGTGCGGCCTTTGTGGCGCGTGAAATCATCAACACCGACGACATTCACGATTTTACTTACGAGCCGATGTGGTCTGAACGCTTGGTGCGTCGATTCGGTGCTTCCGTTGCCGCCTCTTTAAAACCCAAATTACTCCATTGGGGGTATTAGTCTTTTCTCTGTCAAGCCATCGACAATGACCCACGACGCCACCGATCTTAAAAAGTGGAAAAACGCCGCGCTTCGCGCTTTAACAAGGCGCGAACACGGGCGCGTTGAATTGCATGATAAGTTGGTGGCGCGAGGTGCGGATCCCCAAATCGCTTTGACGGTCGTCGAAGAGATGACCCAAAAGGGTTTTTTGTCTGACGCGCGCTTTGCCGAATCCGTCGTCAACAGCAAAGCGGGACGTTACGGCAAAGCCGCCATTGCACGAAAACTGCAGGCGTTGAATATAGAAAGCGACGTGATCGATCAGGCGCTGTCTAAACTCTTGGATCGAGACGAAAAAGAAGAAGCGGCCAACCTTTGGAAAAAGAAATACGACACGCCTCCTCAAGACAAAAAAACACGAGACCGCCAAATCCGCTTTTTACTCTCGCGCGGATTCCCGTTGCCGATTGTCTTATCTGTGGTGCCGCGCGTCTTTGACAAAGAGTCGTAAAACAAAGGGGCAATCCTCACCATCGCCCCACCCTACTCTTAAAACGCGTAATACGCGCGCGCGCCGCCGGTGTAACCTTTTCGGTGTCCCACAAAACCTTCCAGCGACAGATTGATCGAAAACGGTGAGGTTTCAATCGGGCGCACGGCCAATCCGATTTCCCCCATGCCCGTCGTTCCTTTGAGTTTGGGCGTGTGTAGCGCGTAATCGTTGGTTGTAGCCACCGCTTTGGCGTCGAACTCATGATCCACCGCCAGCCCCGCGTAAACACTGTAACGGTCACTGGCGCCCAAGACACGGCTTATTCTTGTGCCCGCTTTTAAGCGATCCGAATTCACCGAATCAAAACGCAGGGTTTCGCCGCTGGATAAGGTTGCCGAATCCGCGTTTAAATGCGTCCACAAAAATTTAATATAAGTATTTAAGGTTGTTCTTTGTTCAAGATTCCACACATATCCTGTCCCCAACGATGCGCCGATATAGGGTGTTGTATTTTTAAAACCCGCGACACCGCAGAGCGTGGTTTCATCGGCATCACATCCTAATTCGCCGGTGAAATTCGTTTTGGAACGCCCTCCGCGAAACGATCCTTCCGTATAAAAATAGCCGTATTCGTTTTCGGCAAAGTCCACGCGCGCCAAAAGACCCGCGCCCACGTTATCCGTATCGCCCTCACTTGCCGCGTGATGTGTATTTAAATCATACGAAGCCGAACCGAATTCAAAAAAACCGCCGACGGTGAAAAAGTGTTTTTCTTCCGTCACGTGTCCGTAAGCAAGCCCCGCCAGCGCGTTATAGCCTTTAACCTTCAATGAAAGTTTGGGATCATACTTGGACTTTCCGCCGTTGATCGCACCAAATCCTTGAAGCCCCGGAGACATTCGTGCGGCGTCCAACGCCAAAGCAATCCCTCTTTCCGAAATTAAATCGCTGCCCATCGTCAATAACGCGATGCCTGAAAGATGACTGCCGGAGATGACATCTTGCGCCGGCTCGGTGACGCCGATGCGAGTCACCGTCGCCAATAATTCGTTGTCGGTGGCAGACAACGCAAAGTCGTATTCTAAAGTGACTCCCTGCATCCCTTTGGCGGTGGCGGTTTCATTGGCGGGTGTGCCGGTAAAAATAATCACGGGAGCGTTATCGGTGGCTTCAGAAACGGCACTATATTTTCTTGGCGTCAACCAAGGCTCTCCCAAAACCCGAATCAAGGTCACCACGCTGCCCGGCTGAAGCGAGGAAACACTGCCGTTAATCCCCACGCTCACGTGGGCGTCGGTAATGTCTGCCTCTCTTCTGACCGGCAACATCACCATGTCCTCTTCCCACCATGAAGGAATGTAAAAGTGCAGATTCGCCTCTTTGGCGTGGAGCTCACGGGTTCGCGTGTTATCGGTCGTGTAGTAAAGCATTTCGTCGGGGGATTCGCTTTTGTTCCAACCCGACCCATAAGTATCGGGATAAACACTCATGGTTGTGCCCGGAGCAAGCGTGATGGAACTTTCGTAGCCGTTGAGTGCGCCGCGAAACTCCAACTCGCCGCTTTTAATCTCAAAAGAGCCATAGATATAGGGTTGATCCAACACGAGCTTTTCGCCGTTGAACACGGTGTTGGCAATATCAAAAGCGTGCTTGTCGCCCGCAAAAGTCACCGTGCCTTTGCCTTCAATGATCAGGGCGAGATTACGTCCAACACTCGACCACTCTCCGGTGAATACAAGGTTTTGTCCGTTGACATCAAGCGTGCCTGTAAGTCCGGGGTCGGTGTCGGCGGAATAGTCATAGATAAGGTCGAACCCTTGAGAAAACGTTCCCGATTGATCCATCTTTAACTTTCCGCCGCTCATCCAGACATAGGAAGGATAGTCAGGGTTTAATTGGCTGAATAATACATATTCCCGCGACGAATCAATCTGTATGAGATGGGAGGCGTCGTTTGCATGGGCAAAACCGCCGGAAAGCCCAAAAAGGGCGGCAACGGCAAGGGCGAGTTTTGGGGATGTCGGCTTTGAATGGGGAAATAAAGAGCGTCCATGACGCGATGCGTTTAACATTGTATCCTCCCGTAAAAAAGGTAACAGAATGATACATGGGAATTTTATGCCGAGAAGAGGCGTTTAATATTTACGCTTAATATCTCATTGTGCTTGTGTCGTAATCACAACACATTTTATTATTCTGTCACACTGCCGCCACAATTGATGCAATTTTCATTGTGGGGTTTGGGGAATCAGGGTTTCAGGAATCAGAAGTCAGGGATCAGGACTCGTCATTCTGCGCAAGAGGCGTAAGCCTCGCAGTCGCAGAATCCACACGCCGCCATAAGGCGGCGTCACAAGCGGTCTCGACCCGCAATCCGGTTTTTCCGCTTTTAACGGGCGAGGCAAGCCTCGCCCCTACATTCGGGACGCCGAGGGCGGCGTCCCCTAAACAAAAAAAAAGCATCAGGGTTTTGGTCTCCACTAACTTTGCTTCGCAAAGTTAGTTCCGTCCCAACCAAAGGTTGTCCCGCGATTTTTTGGAAATTCCAACCGCCCAAAAGTAGGGGTGGCTACGAAGTAGCCGAGGGTTTGCGCTTTTCGGGACGCCGAGGGCGGCGTGTCCCCTACACAAAAAAGCATCAGGGTTTTGGTCTCCACTAACTTTGATTCACAAA
>JAIRPA010000125.1 GCA_031257235.1 Burkholderiales bacterium
AAAACCTATCCGTTTCGGCAAGCGTTGGCGGCGCGGTAAAATTGCCACGCTTTGCGCCGCGATGATGGTCTTGGCTGTCGTCGGCGCCGCCATTTGGACTCACCATGGGTATCCGAATCGGTGGGTGGTCAACGCGTTTGAAACACAAAACGCGGAAGCCTTTAGGCGATTAAAAGAAGTGCGTGAGCGCGTCCCCACAGACATCACCAATGCCGATCATCAATCCTTTAGAGCGCGGTATGGTTGGAAAAACTCATTTCCCCAAAATCCGGGACTTGCGATGTTTCGGAATGTGAACGGAAAACACACGACGCTTCTTTTAGGAGACAGCCATGCTTTTCATGCTTATTACGCCATCGCGGATGACAACGCCGCTCACGGCATCAATACGGTGAGAATGGGGGAATCATGGATGTTTTACAAAGGAACGCCCGAATACGTTGAAGGACTAAGAGACTTTTACTTTAACGCCATTAAATCCGATAAAAGCATCAATAAGATATTTATTATGACTTTTACCATTAACGGTGTTCTTTCGCAATCGGATATTGACGCGCTTCAACAAGACGGCGTCAGTATCTATTTGGTTGAAGATAATCCCTTGATTGCCGATCCCGGCACCTTAAACAACAATCAGCTTCAAGAACAATGCAACCGTTTTTTAAAAACGCATCATCCTTTATCCGCCGCATTATTCGGCAATGATCATGAGGTGGATGAACAATCATTGCCGATTCTTAATCGTTCACGCGCCGACGCGACCAAAAATTATCAAGCGTATTTAGACGTCCTGCGATCACGAAAAAACGTGACGATTATTGAGGGCACGCTCGATGCTTTTTGTAATGAAACCACCTGCCCGTTCTTTGACGAACAAGGAATGCCTTTGTTTTGGGACGATAATCATATTACCGTTTATACGGGCGGGCATCGACTGATTGAAAAGGTGTTAAAACCGTATTTGGATTGAGGATTCGGCAAAAAGTAAAATCCTACACCCTATGCCCAAAAGTGAACCCCTACTTTTGGGCAGTTCGGGCTTGCCGGTTGAAGTTTCCAAAACGCCGCGCAACGGTGACGCGACGAATCCCCGATAAATCTTTTTTATGTTCAATGTCTGTCAGCCCGTTTAACGTCATCAGGTTTGCGACGGCATCGGCTTGATCATACCCTTGCTCCAACATGAAATAGCCGCGCGGTTTTAAATAGTTCGGCGCGCGCGCGCAAAGGTGTGTGATGGCATCTAAGCCTTGTTTGCCGGACACAAGCGCCGCGTGCGGTTCATAAGGCAACCCTGTTTCCGTTAAATGAGCATCCCCTTCCTTGATATACGGCGGGTTACTCACAATCACATCAAACGAGCGCGAAAACAAGGGTTCGGGAAACGCCGAAAACCAATCGGAGAGGACGACATGAAAGCGCGACACATCGCCTAAAAGATTTTTTGCGTTTTGGCGGGCAACCTCCAACGCCGCTTCGGAAACGTCGGCGGCAAACACGTCTGCGTTTGGGCGATGATGCGCGATAGCAATCGCCACCACGCCGGAGCCCGTGCCTAAATCCAAGACACGACACGGTTGATCCGACGGAATAACGGCCAATGCCGCCTCGATCAAGGTTTCGGTGTCGGGGCGCGGAATCAACACATCCGGCGTCACCCGAAACATCAAGCCATAACATTCTTTTTGCCCGATAATGTAGGCAACCGGCTCGCCCTTTAAACATCGCTTGACATAACTTATATATAATTGCGCGCTTGTTGCATCCAACGTTTCCGTATCATGCGCCAATAAGTAAGCTGTCTCTTTTTTTAAGAGATGCGACAACAAAACCCGCGCCTCGGTTTTGCCGATGCCTTCAAAAAAAAGTGCTTGGCGAATCGTCAGGGTTTGGGGCATAAGATTGTTGTGTTCAAGCCGTATTGGCTTGCGGCTTGATGGATCAATCAAACGTTGTCGGTTTCCAATGAGGCTAATTGTTCCGCTTGGAATTCCTGCGTTAAAGCGTCGATCAGTTCGTCTAAATCTCCGTCTAACATCGCTTCAATTTTATATAAGGTTAAATTGATTCGGTGATCGGTGATGCGTCCCTGCGGAAAATTATACGTTCGGATTCGTTCGCTTCTGTCGCCCGACCCGATTAAACTTTTGCGCATCGAGGCTTCTTTTTGATTGCGCGCATCACGCTCACGCGCAAGCAAGCGCGACGCCAACACCGCCATCGCCTGCGCGCGGTTTCTGTGTTGCGAGCGGTCATCCTGACATTCCACCACTAACCCTGTCGGCAAGTGAGTAATTCTTACCGCCGAATCGGTTTTATTGATGTGTTGCCCACCGGCGCCCGACGCGCGAAAAGTATCAATACGCAAGTCGGCAGGGTTGATAGTAATATCGTTGATCGGATCGGCTTCGGGCAACACGGCAACCGTACACGCCGACGTATGAATGCGCCCCTGCGTTTCCGTTTCAGGGACACGTTGGACGCGATGCCCGCCGGACTCAAACTTAAGCCGCGCATACGCGCCCACGCCGATCAATCGCATGATGATTTCTTTATAACCGCCTAAGTCCGACACCGATTCGGAAACAATCTCGACTTTTAAACCGTGACGCTCCGCATAACGCGTGTACATTCTGAACAAATCGCCCGCAAACAACGCAGACTCATCACCGCCGGTGCCCGCGCGAATTTCCACAAAGACATTGCGCTCATCGCTGGCGTCTTTGGGCAATAACGCAATCTCTATGGCAGATTGAATGTCTAACATGGTTTTTTCGGCGTGGTCGGCTTCTTCTTCCATAAACGCTTTGAGCGAAGGATCGCTCGCCATCTCGCGCGCGGCGGATAAATCCGATTCGGCTTTAATATAATCTTTATATAAATGAACCACCGGCTCTAATTCCGCGCGCTCCTTAGACCATTCACGGAATCGATTCAAATCGTCCGCCGAATCCGGACGGGCAAGGTTTTGGTCAATGACCTCCATACGGGTACGAAGGTGTTCGAGTTTTTGGCGCAGTGAAGATTTCATGAATGATCGCCGTCTGAAGGTTTGGGCGGGGGATTGTCCGGCAAGTGATAGATTTTTTGATACAACACGGTTAAATCCGTGCGCTCTTCGTCTTCGGCGGTGTGAAGCGCGTTTAACGGCGCGTGAAGTAATTTATTGGTCAACCCACGGGCAAGCGATTCTAATACCTGTTGCGCGTCTTGACCGTTGGCGAGCTGGCGTTGCGCTTTTTCTAACTCTTTTTGTTGCAGGGTTTCATAGTGATTTCTCAACGCGTTGATGGTCGGCACCATCGAACGCCCGTCAAACCATTTTAAAAAATGTTCGGTTTGCGACGAAACCATGGCTTCCGCTTGCGTGATGGCTTCGCGGCGCACCGCCAAGTTATTGCGCACAATATCCGATAAATCATCAAGACTGTATAAGAATACGTCGTTTAATGATCCCACTTCTTTTTCAATGTCTCGCGGCACGGCGAAGTCCACCATGAAGACGGGACGATGACGCCTTGCTTTGAGCGCGCGCTCCACAATCCCTTTGCCCAAAATCGGCAAGGGCGACGCGGTGCACGTGACAATCATGTCAAAGCGCTCCAAAGAATCCGCAATTTCATTTAACGTAATGGCATTGCCGCCGAAGCGTTCGGCTAAAGCCTGCCCGCGCTCCAGTGTGCGGTTCGCCACGGTGACGGACTTGGGGGATCGCGCCTGAAAATGCGCGGCGGCAAGCTCGATCATCTCTCCGGCACCGATCAACAATAAATGTTGGTCGGCAATCGAGGGAAAAATTCGCTCGGCAAGTTTGACGGCGGCGGCCGCCATGGAAATCGACGCGCTGCCAATATCGGTGTGCGTCCGCACATCTTTGGCTACGGAAAACGTGTGCTGAAAAAGCCGATCCAGCACCACGCCTAAGGTTCCCGCCGCTTTTGCCGCGCGCGCCGCCTGTTTCATTTGTCCTAAAATCTGCGGTTCGCCCAACACCATGGAATCCAAACCACAGGCAACGCGAAACGCATGGGACACCGCCGCGTCTTTTTTGAGCGTGTATAAGTGCGGGGTCAGCGTGCTTTTAGAAAGGTGGTGCGTGTCTTCCAGCCAGACGGCAACCGTCTCCGGCGATCCGCCGCGACAGTAAATTTCCGTTCGGTTGCAGGTGGATAGAATAGCCGCCTCTTTGGCATGACCGCCGGTGATGAGCTCGCGCAAGGCGTGGCTTAACGATTCCGGCGCAAACGCGACCTTCTCGCGGACATCCAAGGGCGCGGTGGTATGGTTGAGTCCTAAAGTGTACAGAAGAGGCATAACCCTAAATTATAGATTCCAAAGCCTTGCGGGGCAAGGCGGATTTCAGGAATCAGAGTGCCGTCATTCTGCGCAAGAGGCGTCAGCCTCGCAGTCGCAGAATCCACACGCCGCCCAAAAGGCGGCGTCATTGCGGACTTGATCCGCAATCCGGTTTTATCGCCGTTCCTACAAAAAAGTATCGGGCTTTGCCCGTACTTTTTTGCTAACTTTAACCGGCAAAAAGTAGGTTTTTACTTTTTGCCGAACCCCTGATCCCTGATTCCTGATCCCTGATTCATCACGCCGCGATTGACCAAAAATTAACCGTCGCACCGGATTGTCGCCCTGCCGTATTTTTTTCCGAAAATCTGCCGACTTTTCCACACTTTCTGTGGATAATTCAAATGACTTATTCCGCGTGTTGCCCTCCGTGATTGCAACCCTTACAAAACCCAAAAAAACTCTCTTATTGCAACCCAATGCTTGCCGGTGCAAAACTCTCTTATTGCGAAAAGATATGAGGTTCACGCAGGCAAAAAACAGTGCTAATATCTCAAGCCCGTATCCGTGTTTTCCGCCATGACAGATAAACTCAACACCTCCTCCCCACTGCTTGACCAATTAAGAAGCCAAGCCGAAGAGCGTTTGTCGTCCACGCAAAACGACAAAACCAAAGAGCAAATGGCACGAAACGGCATGGATGAACTTTTATGGAAAGTTCATGCGTGGCTCGAAGAAGTCGCGCGTTATTTAAACAAACTCACGCCGCCGGTCTCGCATAAATTTCACTTTCCGCCCTTTTTGACCTTTCAGGATTTAACGCTGGAACAAAGTTTTGTTTCTTACCGGCGTCACCGTTTTGAAGAGCAAGACCTCATTAAACATGTCGAGTTTTTTTATCGGCTCAAAGCCCCGCATCCGCTGGTCGTCAATCTTAGCTCCGAAGAAGCCAACGAAGTCGAGACCAAAATGCGTGTGGCGGGGCTGACGTTTGAAGTCCTGCCTACTTATGATCAATGGAAGCACACCCAAATCGTGCAATTCACCATTCAACCCGAAATTCGTTCGACCATCCGCATCGAACCCGATTATGTCAGACATAATTTCGGCTTTCGCCTCTCCAACATTGATCATCTTGAAGCGCTGTACATGGTTTTTTCTCCGGCACAAATCGAAGAAAAAATGTTGGAAAGTCTCATTCAACTGATGTTGGGCGAAAACAAAGAGTTTTTAAAACGCGCGCCGTGGTTGTCTCATTGGGCACCCACGCCCGCGCCCAACGCATCAACTTATCGTCCGCCGCGCTTCATCGGCTGATATTTTTTGTGCGCGCTCACATTCCACGCCGACGTTTCGGACAAAACTTTTTAGTCGATCAAAATTACGTTCGGCGGATTTTAGACGCCGTTGCCCCCAAGCCCGGCGAACACCTATTAGAGATTGGGCCCGGTCAAGGCGCGTTGACCGCCGCTTTGATTGCCGGCGCCGGTCACTTATCCGCCGTTGAGATCGACCGCGATTTGGCGCAGGCGTTGCGACAAAAATTTCCGAGTGCCTTGACGCTTTTTGAAGAGGACGCCTTGAAGTTCGACTTTGGCCGGTTGGAGGGCAACGATTGGCGCGTGGTCGGCAATCTGCCGTACAACATCGGCAGTGAAATTTTATTTCGGCTTTTATCCGCGCGCGCTCAATGGCGCGACATTCATGTGATGCTACAAAAAGAAGTGGTGCAACGCATGGCGGCAAAACCCGCCACGCCGGAATACGGCAGATTGTCGGTAATGTTGCAGGCGTTTTTTGCCGTCAAAAAACTCTTTGTGGTTCCGCCCGGCGCGTTTTTTCCCGCCCCTAAAATTGAATCCGCCGTCGCGCGGCTGACCCCCTTGAACGACAACGCACCTTTGATCGGGGAATCCTTTGCCGCGTTGGTCGCCGCAGGGTTTTCCCAACGACGCAAAACCCTTAAAAACGCGCTCGCCTCATGGTGTACGCCTCACGATTTTGTCGCCGCCGACATCGACCCAGCCGCCCGCGCGGAAACCTTATCGGTGGAAGACTTTGCGCGCTTGAGCCGAATAACGTCCTTGCGTTCGGCAAAAAATTAAAACTCTGTGCGAACACTATCCGACAAAAAGGACGACTTTTTGTCGAATGATTCTTGATCCCCGACCTCTGAACCCTGAAACGCCGAATCCGTGCCGCCTTGATTGCCGTCTTGATTGCCGCCGTTACCGCTCTCGATGCCGTTCTCGATGCCGATACCGCCCTCGCCCTCGTGATCATCATCGTCGTCTGAGGAATCGTCGATCGTTTCCGGCTCTTCACCGGCATCTTTTAATACCGATTTAAAATGCGCGGAGATCGTCGCAAACAAGGGATTGATGGCGTTGATCGAAAGTTCAATTAAAGACCCTGTCGGCAATGACTTGGGTAAATCCGCCAACATCAATATCAAAGGCGCGTTCGTTAATCGCACACCGGTGCGCTCTTCCCCTTCTTTGCGACGCAAGACGATTGCCTCTGCCGTCTCTATTTTTTCTTGCATCAACCAACGCAAACACCAATACCGCTCCATCGAATTTTGAAATTCCGCATACTGCTTATACGTTGCTTCAAATTCGGCAATGATCGAAAATAAATCCGTATCGCCGACGGGATAAGGCGGCGGCTCGTTATTCAATACCGCAATCAATTGGCGTTGGTTCACCATATCCGTATAGCGACGCAACGGCGATGTTGCCCATAAGTAATGCGCCACCCCCAAGCCCTGATGTTCCGCAGGCTTGGTGCTCATGCGCACACGCGCGCCGGTTTTGGTTCGATACATCCCCGCCGCTTTATGTTGATGCAGCCATTGCCCCCATTGGTTATTCACAAAAATGGCGCACTCGGCAATCAAGCGATCCAACGGCGACCCGCGAAGACGAGGCTCAATCGTCACCACTCCGTTGGGATCATGCGACCAATCTACATAAAAAGAAAATTCCGTCCGCTCGTTTTCTTTCTTGCCGCGAAGTTTGTTTTGAACTTGCGCGAACCGCCACAACACGGCGAGCTTATCGGTCATCGTGTTGAGTTCACCGATGTCGTGGCGATCTAAAGCGAACGATAAATCAATTTGCTCAAACGCGTAGTTGCCCGCCATCGTGATTCGATTTAATGCGGTTTTTTGTTCCAAGACTTCGCCTTTTGCATTGATCGTCACATAAAGCGATAACGCCGGCGGCGTTGTGTTTTCTTTAAGGGTGAACGCCTCAATCACCGAATCGGGCAACATCGTGATTTTGCGACCGGGCATATACACGGTGGACAAACGCTTTCTTGCAATCCCGTCTAACGACGAATCCCGCGCAATCGCCAACGCCGGCGCCGCGATGTGTATCCCCAAAAGAAAACGGTCTTCCTCCAACCGAGACACCGAGAACGCATCGTCAAACTCTGTGGTGGTTCGATCGTCAATCGAAAACGCCTGAACATCCGCGATAGGCAAAGATTCGGCGCACGAGGTCAATAACGCATGGGTCTCACGATCAAATTCGGGAAACGCCGTGCCGCGCGGAAACGCCGCCGCCAAGAAGCGATTAAAATGAAATTCGTGCGTCGAGGGAATCATCCCGCAACGGTCTGCCAAAGTCACCGGATTGATTTTTAACGCCTCACACGCCAACGAGTACGCTTTATACGTCAGCGCGTTTTTGTCAGGCTGATAAAGCAACATAGAGAGTTGTTGCCCGACTGCATCCGGCATTTGATACTTCATCAACGCCGATTTCCATTGCTCGATCTGCTCTGCCTCTTTGGCTTTTCGTTCAAGCGCCGCGCGCGCCGCATTCAAGGCATCCACCGGCGCTTTTTTATAAACCCCGCGCCCTTTTTTATAAAAATAAATCGGTGACGTATAAAGTTTTTGCGCAATGGCTATTTTTTGCGGGATCGATAACCCGTCACCAAAGTATTCCAGCGCTAACCGCTCGAACGAAAATTCCCCCTCCGGCGAAACCTCCCACAAAAAATCGGGATCAAGCTCACGTTCCACCTCGTGCGCTTCCTTCATCACGTCAGCCGGTGAAGTTAAAGGAAAACGCAACAACACGCGGTCACTTTTGATTTTCACGCGCCTGCCGGAAGGAAGGTCCACCTGCAATGATGCAGGAGACTCTGACATGATCGTCCCGATTTTCAACTGCCCGTCGTCTTCAAAAAAACAAAGCATCGTTTTTACTGTCTACTCGTCTATAAAATGCGCAAACTAAAACTTTTAACCATATATAAAAAGCGCGGCGCTCTTACGCCCTCCGCCGCTCCGTAAGGCTTTGGTCTCCACTAACTTTGCTTCGCAAAATGAGTTCCGCCCAAGCCCTTGCTTGGTTCTCATTCTAATTGCAAAATACTATAACAACCGACAAGCCCTCTTCTTCTCCGTAAGGCTTTGGTCTCCACTAACTTTGCTTCGCAAAATGAGTTCCGCCCAAGCGGTTCCACACTCAAATACCGAGTCTTGCAAAAGTTTCATACTATCTAGAAAAAGCGCGGCGCTCTTTTTGGAACGCCGCGCTTTATTTAACATCGCAAAAGCGCAATCACTCTGCCGCTGACTCCGCTTCGATGCTTTCTCTGAGCACCTGATGAGGGTCTTTCTTGCTTTGAGCGCGCCGCAGATTATGGTGCGTCAAGCCCGTTCCCGCCGGAATCAATCTGCCGACGATGACGTTCTCTTTCAACCCACGCAAATCATCGCGTTTGCCCATGATCGCCGCTTCCGTCAACACACGTGTGGTTTCTTGGAACGACGCCGCGGAAATGAACGAATCGGTCGAAAGCGACGCTTTGGTGATCCCCAACAACATGTGCTCATACGTGGCAGGCTCTTTGCCTTCTTTGATCACGCGATCGTTTTCATCGAGAAGATCGGAACGATCCACCTGCTCTCCGGTGATGAAGCGCGTATCGCCCGCATGGGTGACTTGAACCCGACGCAAC
>JAIRPA010000201.1 GCA_031257235.1 Burkholderiales bacterium
CCCCAACCGACGCAAAAACCCAAGCCCTCAAAAACCGGGGAGGCTCATCGCACCACGATCCCCCCGACAACACCTCGTATGGCTAAAGACGTTCACGAGAATGCCCACACCGCGATTCACGAACCCGACGCGCCGGACGACGACGACGAAGCCTTGTCGGACGAACATGAGTCCGACGAAAACGATGCCGACGAAAACCATGCTGATGAAAACCATAGAACCGATCAAGCGCATCCCTCGGAGGTTTCACCATGACCGTATTGAATATTTCACTTCCGAAAAAAATAACGGCGCTTATTATTTTAGGGGGGGTGATCATCGCCATGATTGCGTTGATTGTCCTGCCGCTTTATTTTTTGCATCGGTATTACGATCGTCAAATTGAACAACAAGAAACGTTGTTGGCACGTTATACGCAATTGACTGCCAAAGCAGAGACGATACCTCAAACCATTGAAGCGTTAAAAGCGCGCGACACCGCAAAGTATTATTTAAAAAATACGGCGGACAATTTAGCGGCGGCAGAAGTTCAAGACATTGTTCGCGCCGCCATATTGTCTCGATCGGGCAAAATTGTTTCCACACAAAATCTTCCTTCCGGGGAGACGGAGGGCATCCCTAAAATCGGCGTGAATGTTCAATTCACCGGAACGCTGGATGCCGTTCAACAAGTTTTAAGCTCGTTGGAATCGCACGTGCCTTATTTGGTGATCGAAAATCTTTTAATACGTCCGCAAAACGTCACCCGAGATTATCATCCCACGCCCGGCATTGAGCCGGAATGTCTGGTGTCGATGGAAGTCATCGGGTTCGTCCTCAAAGCACCGGACACGTCGGACACAACGGAAACGACAAACACGGGCGGCAGGGAGTCTTAAATGAAATTGAATATTCCTATATTCGTCTTTGGGTTGATCGGATTCCTCATATGCCTTGTCTTGGGCATGGAAACCCGGTGGGGTAGCGCGATTCGTTTGCCTTTGCCGCAAAGTCAGACAGTGTCGCCCTCACCCCCGATTCTGTTGGCCAATCGGTTTGTGGCGGATGAAGCCATTGTGTCGGACGCTATATTGGGTCAACCTATTTTTGTGCCGACGCGCAGTCCTGCGCCGCGGGCAACGGTCACGGAATCCGCCGCCGTCGCGCCGAGTGTCAAAGGGCTTTATGCTTTGACCGGCACGGCGATTGTAGGGGAAACGCGCTTGGCGTTTCTGCGTCAGTCCAAAGACAACAAACCGATGACCGTTCGGGTGGGAAGTTATCTGCAGGGCAAGCGCGTCACCGAGATTACCGACAACCGTGTTGTATTGTCGGAGAACAACGAAACCGAAACCTTAATATTAGTCTTGCCGCCGCCAACCGCGCGCAAGGCAACGCCGCCTGCCGCAACCGCGCCGCGGGTAGCGGCACAACCTTCCTCCCCACAGCCCGTCCCCCCTTTGCCCGCGACGGACGCCGCCCCCATGAATCCCACACCGCCGACGGCAGAGCCGCCGACGTTAGAACAACCTCCCGCCATCACCGGTCAATATCGCCCGTCGAGAATACCGCGCGCAACGGACACACAACCTTAAGAGTATCAAAATGAAGACTTATTTTTTATCGGGTCGCTTTATTTCAGACTTCAGACATCAGAGGTCAGGCATTTTACTTTTTGCCGAACTCGCCTTGACCTTCGCACTGGTCGGATGTGCGACGCCAAATCCTCACGATGCCGCCGTTCCCGTCAGCCCCAACATCACCCACGCGCTGGCGCAAACCCAAGCCCCGTACTCCAAAGCGATTGCGGAAACCGCCGACCGCGCCAAGACCGGTGCGGACGATCCTGACCGCGTGAAAGTCTTTAAAGGCACGGGTGTGATGATCAAAGCACCGGAGGGCGGTGACGCGCCTTCGGTTCGTCAAGGGGTGAGTAACATCAACAATATCTTATTAAACTTTGAGGGGACAGATTTACGTGAAATCATTCACAACATTTTAGGTGAGATTCTCGGAGAAAATTACGTCATTGATCCTACGGTCAACGGTCAGGTCACGATACGTTCGATGTCGGGTTTAAACGGAGATGATCTTTATGCCACGCTTGAAACCATTTTGCGCATGAACGGCGCGACGATGGTCAAAGAAAACGGCGTGTTTAAAATTTTGCCTGCCTCATTGGGCGTCAAAGGCTCGGTCACGCCGCAATTGGGCAATTCGGAGCGTCCGCTTCCCAAAGGCTATTCGGTGCAGATTCTGCCGTTACGTTATGTCAGTGCTTCCGAGATGGCAAAAATCTTAGAACCCTTTGCCAAAGAGGCGGCGGCATTACGCGCGGACGACAAACGCAATCTTATGATTCTTTCCGGGACGGAATCCGAATTACAACATTTGATCGAGACCGTCGCGTTGTTCGACGTGGATTGGATGGAAGGCATGTCCTCCGCCATTTTCACGTTGCGCAACTCGGACGCCAAAGAGGTCGCGCAGGAATTGGCGACGATGTTTGGCTCCAAAGAAGAAGGCGGGCTTTTTGCCGCCGTGCGTTTGTTTCCGATTGAGCGGCTCAACATTTTAATTGCGATCACGCCGCAGGCGCATTTAATCGACACCCTCCAAAAGTGGATTGAGCGACTGGATGAAGATGTCAACGGCGACGTACCGCGTTTGTATGTGTATTCGTTGAAGTACGCGCGCGCGGATCGGGTCACGCCTTTATTACAGCAGGCGTTCACCGGCAGAACGATCACGCCTTCCACCGCCCCCGCGCAGCTTGCCAATCATACGACCGGCGCGAATCTTTCTTCGCCCTCGTCCACGCAAAGCCGAACGCAAACCGCGAACCGACGAAACCCCGCCGGCAATACCAATAATACTAATGCCGCGCGCGCGCAAAACCGAGCCAATCCCCCCGCCAACGCGGGCTTGGGCATTGCCAAAGATATACAGGTGGTGGCGGACGAAGATCACAACACAATCTTGATTGTGGCAACACCTCGTGAATATGAGTTGGTAGATTTGGCGTTGAAAAAATTGGATGTGCCGCAACGTCAGGTGATGATCGAAGTCACCTTAGCCGAAGTCAAACTTGAGGACAAAACCAGCATCGGGACGCGGTGGTGGTTTACCTCCGGCGATATTTACGGCGGATTGGGCGCGGTGGGTCCTTTAAAAGAGACCGTCGGTGAAATGTTTAATCTCATCATCAAGCCGGGCAAGACCATTGATTCGATCATTCAGGCAGCGGGAACAACCAGCAACGTCAAACTGGTTGCCAATCCGCACATCGCGGCGTTGGACAATCAACAAGCCTTGATTGAAGTCACGGACAGTTTACCGATTCAAACCACGACGTATGTCGGCACGAACGATAACGTCGCCTCCGGTTGGGAATACATCAAAGTCGGGGTGTCGTTGAAAATCACGCCGCACATCAACGAAGGCGGAAACGTGACCATGGAGGCAGAGATTGAATTCTCCGGCAAGGGCGCGGGCGCAGATCAGGCTTTAAACCAAAATCAGGCGCCACCGACCACCAGCCGCTTGATCTCCACGCAGATGGTCGTGCCCTCCGGCGGAACGATGGTCTTGGGCGGGTTGATTCGGGACGATGTGGACAACTCCAATTCCGGTGTGCCGATGCTCTCAAGAATTCCGATCATCGGCGGATTGTTCGGGAATCAATCGTGGAACAGCGCGAGAACCGAGCTGGTGATTTTTATCACGCCGCGTGTGGTCAACGACAACGAAACCCGTCGCGCCATCATCCAAGACTTGCGCTACCGCATGGATAACCTTGAGCGTACCTTGCAGAAAAGTAAAGTCCTCCCGCCGGATTTAAAAGAACCCGCCGAGGCAATGAAGGTGAATGAGTAAGATAGAATGATGACTTTCCCAATTTTAATATTTCATCAACTTATCGGTTAAGCCATGAGCAAGGTCTCTTTTTCCTCTTCTGCACGCGCTCTTTCCTCGTTTGCGTCTCGCGTGACGGCTTGGCAGAAAAAGCATGGCAGGCACGATCTTCCTTGGCAAAACACGCGCGATCCCTATCGTATTTGGCTCTCCGAAATCATGCTCCAGCAAACGCAGGTGGACACCGTGATGAACTATTACGCGCGGTTTTTAGAGGCGTTTCCCGACGTGACGGCATTGGCACGCGCACCGATCGCGCAAGTGTTGGCATTGTGGTCGGGATTAGGTTATTACCGTCGCGCGCACCACTTACACGAAGCGGCAAAAATCATCGCCCAAATGGGCGCATTCCCGGACACTCAAGAAACCCTAATGGACTTGCCCGGCGTGGGGCGATCCACCGCAGCGGCGATTGCGGTTTTTGCGTTTAATCGTCGCGCGGCGATCATGGACGGCAATGTTCGTCGCGTGTTGACGCGGCATCAAAACATTGTGGATCACCGCGGCAAAGACACCGACCCCGCGCTTTGGGCAAAAGCGGAATCGTTGTTGCCGCGCACACATTTGGTTGCCTACACGCAGGGGATGATGGACTTGGGCGCCACCGTGTGCAAGCGAACGTCGCCGAAATGTAGTGTTTGCCCCGTCGCGCAAGATTGCGGCGCGTTGGCAGAAAACCGCGCCGAGGTTTTGCCGCCTTCGCGCGCGCCTAAAGTCGAAGAGCGCGCATTTTGGCTTTGGGTGATCCGCCACAAAGAGCATCTTTTGTTT
>JAIRPA010000209.1 GCA_031257235.1 Burkholderiales bacterium
GAACCTTTAAAATCGGATTGCGGGTCAGGGGGTCGGGACAAACCCCTCCCACCCATGCCGTCAAAGAGGGCTTAGATTCTGCGACTGCGTTTCGTTTGAAGTTTTTAAGGAGCGAATGAATTGAGACACGCACCGGGGATAAGACTGGGTATAAAACAAACCACTTTCAAATAAATGATTTAGTCTCACATTTTTAATACCCGAACCATGCGGATTGCTAGACCGCAGACTTAAAAAGCGGTCAAATCAGGGAGACCGCTCTCAACTCTTTTAAGAAAACCCATTTCCCGTTTTAATCTGCGAAGCATCCGTGCTCGGAAGGAAAACATCCCAATACCATTTCTGACGGCATCAAATGTGACAACACTGTAAAACGCCTAAGCTGATTATTCAAAAAATCGTCGAAAACCGTAATAATGATCATTTAATGACCTTTTTCTATGTTACGATTCATGACGTTGTTTAGTGGTTGCCGTGAGGATTTTTTTCGGTAGCTATTTTCTTAGAAGGTTTTTTTAGAAACTCTAAATATGACGAGAATTAACGAAACAGGAGAAAAGCGTGAAAGATATTTACCTTAAGTTTGATAAGCCCACGATAAAAGGCGAGAGCCAAGACCTCAAACATGCAGAGTGGATTGAGATTGAAGCATGGTCTCAATCTATGTTACAACCCAGATCAGCAACGGCATCGACCGCCGGCGGTCACACTTCTGAGCGCACCGAACATGCACCGATGGCATTTACTAAGTTGATTGATGTAACAAGCCCGCTACTCTATCAACATTTATCAGGTGGCACAACGTTTGATGAAGTTACGGTGGAATTCTTCCGCGCAGACGACGATGGCAACCGCGTGAAATATCTTGAAATCAAAATGAAGCACGTGATTATTGATTCCATAGAATCTAACGACGGCGGCGGGATTTTCCCCAATGAGACTTTCACATTACGCTATGCTTCAATCAATTGGCGCTACGAAAAACAACGCATAAGCGGTGGAGAAGGTGGTGTCACGCAAGGCGCATGGAGTTTAACGAAGAACGATAAAACCTATAGCGTATAAGGAGATTAGCCATGTTATGTAAATACGCAGGAAATGAAAACTACTACAAAGCGGCAATGGAGTACTTTTTTAAAGGATCGCACGATGATTTTATTGAGGCAGAACCGTCTGACGAAGCCTATGAGGTTTTAGAGCAAATGGTTCAATCCAATCAAAACGCGCAAACTGCGCTTGGCTATTTGCCGGGACCTAAGGGGTTTGCGCCGGGATTAGGCTCGCTGGCACTTCAATTGCCTAGATTTCTTATCGCTCTTGTAAACAGCAACCCCTATTACGGTAAATTCTGCACACCGCAAATAGGTGGTCTAATGAAAGCGTGTGTTGAGTTAAAAAACAACCCAAAATTTCTTAACAATATGGCGGTCGCCAAAAAAGCCGTTTCTTTGCAGTATATTAGTCAGCTTGAAGAAATCTTGATTGTTAATGGAGCGCTCGGATCATGTCCAAAAGAGGAATAACCCTTTTCGCCTTTCTGTTTCTTTTTAGCTCATTTGCTTTTGCTGAAAAGGTCGATTGCGATAAATTCAGCAGTTCTGATCTGCCGTATTTATCATATGGAATCACAACGCCTTCTAAAGAATCCGGATGGAAGTGTTTTGCCGGACAGCTTTCTGAAGGTGCGCTTGGCATCTGGGAAAATGGTGAAAAAAAATTTCTGTTCAGCGAGGATCGTATTCACACGACCGAAGAACAAAGTCGCCTTTTATATAACAACTCAGATGAGCCCGAACTCATCAAGGAACTTAAATATAAGTTTTCTATGTTTTTGGGTGACAAAGCATTTGTAGAGAAAAACAACGCCGCTCAAGCATTAGTAAAAGAGGCGGCTCTTAAAACAAAAGCGATTCTGTTCAGTGAATACAACAACCAAATAGCTGTTTATTCGGATGAGATACCCACAAAAAGAAAAGGAAAATTCTATACTTCCCATACTGTGGCTATCTTTAAAAAAGACGGCAACGGAAAATACTTGGGTGCAAGTTGCACGGGCTGCACCGCTGATGAATTCTTCTCAATGGTCATCAATCCGGCAATTCAAAACCCTATAGGCAACACGATCCGCGATCAAGCAAGTTTAGAAAAAGCCTATAGGGAAAAAATGGAAGCCATCACCAAAAACGCTCAAATTGAAGCTAAAAAAGCCCAAACTGAAATGAGAAAAAGCAAGTAATCATTCTTTATTTCTTCCCAACACGCCGCCTTTGCCGCCGTGCGGGCGAGGCAAGCCTCGCCCTTACGACACCTTTTTTTCGATGAAGGCTTTGAGTTGATCGACATCCGCCGGCAACACCGAAAAATGCTTGGGACGAGATTCCAAATCTTGATAAGACTTGGGGCGTGACGGCGTTTGACCAATCGCGTCTTTGATCGTTGTCTCAAATTTGGCGGGCAAGGCCGTCTCGATACAAATCAGCGGCACTTTACCGTCGCTTGCGTTGAGTCCGACTTTAACGCCGTCCGCCGTGTGCGGATCAATGATGACCTGATAGCGGTCAAACAAGGCGGCAATGGTGTCCAGCCTGTCTTGATGCGTGCTTGATCCCGACACAAATCCCGCTTCTTTGACATTTGCCCACACGCGCGCATACTGCGGGCGCGTTAGATCAAACGCGCCGTGTTCGCGCAATTCGCCCCATAATTGATTCATAAGACGCGCGTCACGATCGGTGGCATCGAAAATGAAACGTTCAAAATTCGACGCTTTGGAAATATCCATAGAGGGGCTAGACGTCGCAAAGGTTTCGGAGGCAGGGCGCGGACGATATTTCCCTGTTTTGTAAAATTCGTCCAAGACGTTGTTTTCATTCGTGGCCAAAATCAAACGCCGAATCGGAAGCCCCATTTTCTTGGCAAGATATGCCGCCAAAATATTGCCGAAGTTGCCGGTGGGCACCGACACATCCATCAAACTGCCGATACTCGCCACCGCCGAGAAATAACCTTTGAAGTAATAAACCATTTGCGCCATCACGCGCGCCCAATTGATCGAATTGACCGCGCCCAACCGATAACGACGCTTAAACGCCTGATCTCCCGCCACGGCTTTCACCATGTCTTGACAACTATCAAACGTGCCTTCAACGGCGATGTTGAAAATATTGGGATCAGCAAGCGAATACATTTGCGCCTGCTGGAAAGGCGTCATCCGTTGATGCGGCGACAACATAAAAACGTTAATATTTTTTTTGCCGCGCATGGCGTATTCGGCAGACGAACCGGTATCCCCGGAGGTTGCCCCCAATATATTCATCGTCCGCTTTTCGCGCTCTAAAATATATTGGAACAAATGCCCCAACCACTGCATGGCAATATCCTTAAACGCCAGCGTGGGACCAAACGACACGCGCAATAAAAATAAACCGTCTTTGAGCTTTAAGACAGGCGTGATTTCATCCGAACCAAAAACTTCAGAGGTATAAGTATTGCCAATCAGTTTTTTTAAATCTTCATGCGGAATATCGTCAATCCACCGCGACATTACTTCAAACGCCAAATCCGCATAAGAAAGCGAGCTCAAACGATGTAAGGTCGGTAAATCTATTTTGGGATAATCTTTAGGAACATAAAGCCCGCCATCGGGAGCTAACCCCTCCAACACCGCCGCACAAAACGATACGCCTTGTTGCGAGGCAAGCTCGGAACGTGTCGAAACATAACGCATCAGTGCAACTCCTCACGACGCAATAATACAATTTGCCCGGTCACGCTTTCCAAAAGCTCCATCTTGGCCAATGCCTGATGAACGTCTTTTTCAATCGCGCAGTGCGTCAAAATAATAATATTGACTTCGTTTTCGCCTTCGATCGGCTCTTTTTGCAAAAGCGCCTCTATGGAAATACGACAATCCGCAAGAATGCGCGTGATGTCTGCCAAGACGCCGGTTCTGTCTTTCACGCGCAAACGCAAGTAGTAACCGGTTTC
>JAIRPA010000212.1 GCA_031257235.1 Burkholderiales bacterium
CATCCAATGATGATTGGCCGGCAAGCCTATTTGCCGCAAATTAAAGGGGATTTGAACGAAGATCGCCATCAATACGGCGTGAAGCGCGAAAATACCGAAATTCAATCGCGCTAACGTCGCGTTGTTCAACACGGAAAAAAAAGCACGCCAAAAAGGAAGTTGGTCATTGGGGTCGGCATTGCCGATGTTTGTGTCGGGCACAAAAAACTTGATGTCTATGAATGCCAATATCGCCAAGATACCGGTCATGACAAAAATGCCCGGCACGCCAAAAAGAGCCGTCAATACGGGCGCAATCATCAATGAGACCGCGAAAGTGCCGCCAATGGTCATGCCGATCGCCGCCATTGCTTTTGTGCGAACGGAGTAGCGCGTGCCGTCAGCGATGAGCGCGATCAGCACGCCGGAAATCGCGCCCGCGCCTTGCAACATTCGCCCGACAATCACCCACAAAAGCGAGCTTGACGCCGCCGCGATGAAGCTACCCAACGCAAAAACGATCAAGCCCAAAAAGATGACGGGTTTTCGCCCCCAGCGATCTGACGCCCAACCAAAAGGAATTTGCAAAATGGCTTGCGTCAAACCATACGCCCCCAGCGCAAAGCCCACCCAAAAGCGATCATCGCCCCCGGCAAGCGTTTCCGCATAGAGCGCAAACACCGGCAGGATGATGAACATCCCCAACATCCGTAACGCATAGACGGCGGACAAATGCACGGTTAAGCGCCGCTCAATCGGCGTCATGGTGAACGGGTTTTTGGGAGAATGAAGGGTGGTCATGGCGGCTATTATAGACAAAGAGCTCGACAAAACTTTCACCATCGCATGAAAGGGTCGTCATTTTGAAGGCTTAGGGGGCGGGAATCAGAGATCAGAGGTTCGGCAAAAAGTAAAAACCTACACCCTATGCCCAAAAGTAAAAACCTACACTCAACGCCAAAAAGTGGAAACCTACTTTTTGGCGGTTTGAGTTTTGGGCAGTTCGGGTTTGGGCGATTGGAGTTACCCAAAAATCGCGGGGGTACCCCGACGATTTTTTGTAGGAAAGGCGGCAGACACACCGCGCCTTTCGAATGTAACCTCAATCTCTCACTTCGTCATTCTGCGCGAAGCCTGCGAGTGCAGGCGAAGTCGCAGAATCTATGCTGCCTTTTCCGCTTTTTTTGATAAGACTTGTCACGGCATCATCGGTCACGCCCGAACAAATCACCGCTTTGCCTAAGCGCTCCAGTAGCACAAACCTCAATTGCCCGTCGCGTGTTTTTTTGTCGTGCCGCATTAAACGCATCCACACGTCGGCTTCGATCTTGGGAATATCCATCGGCAATCCGCACGCCTGCATCAACGCCAATAACCGCGCAGACTCCTCTTCCGACAAACCTCTTTCTTTTACGGACAAGCGCGACGCCAACCCCATCCCCATTGCCACCGCCTCTCCGTGCAACCACACGCCGTAACCTTGCGCGGTTTCAATCACATGCCCAAACGTGTGTCCAAAATTAAGCCACGCGCGAATGCCGGTTTCGCGTTCGTCTTCTCCCACAATTTTTGCTTTGATGCGACAGCTTTCAAAAATAATGTGTTGGAGTGCCTCGGTCTCGCGTGACAAAATCCTTTGATGGTTTTGCTCCAACCACTCAAAAAAACAAATATCTTCAATCGCGCCATACTTGATGACTTCAGCCAAGCCCGATATGAATTCTCGTTCGGGCAATGTTTTTAACGTGTCGATGTCGATGAGTACCATTGAGGGTTGATGAA
Source organism: Burkholderiales bacterium (assembly GCA_031257235.1). GTDB lineage: Bacteria > Pseudomonadota > Gammaproteobacteria > Burkholderiales > Casimicrobiaceae > UBA931. Next base: position 1,762 of record JAIRPA010000212.1, read on the forward strand.
ACGCGCCAATCATGTTTTTCCCCAACGGATGATTCACCGCTGTTTTTCCGCCGACGGAGGAATCGACTTGCGCCAAAAGCGAAGTCGGCAACTGCACTAACGGCATCCCTCGCTGATATAAAGCGCTTGCAAGCCCCGCCATGTCGCCGACGACCCCGCCACCTAATGCTAATAACGGCGTATTGCGTTCAGCCCCCGTTTCTAATAGCCACGTTAAAATGTGAGAGAGTTGATCCCAGTTTTTATACGGCTCCCCATCCGGCAAAATGAATGCCTCACTCGCTATGGACGCGCTTTCAAGTGCTTTTTGTACACGCGCCAGATAAAGCGGCGCCAAGGTTTCATTCGTCACGACACGCGCACGGCTTGCTTTGAGCTTGTCTTGCAATAACAACCCGATCCGATCAAGACATCCTCGCCCAATGATTATCGGATAGCTGCGCTCGCCTAACGCAACGTGTAATGTCTTATTTTCGATGCTCATACTTTTCGTTCAATTGATTAAGATTCTCGATGATTCGCGTCACGGTTTCATCTAAGGTTTCATGATCTCTGCCCGTGTCAACCATGTGTGCTGCTTCTTTATATAACTTGCTTCGCGCGGAATAAAGTAACTCAATCCGCCCTTGTATATCACTCCCATCATAAAGCAAAGGACGATGCGCAAAAGACTTCGATAACCGCGCTACCAATACGTTAATCGGCACGTCAAGATAAATCACGATCCCCGACGCCCGCATGCGTTGCCGGTTATTTTCCCGCAAGACCACTCCGCCGCCGGTCGCCAAAACGCAATTTTTCCGTTCGGCAAACGTCGCTAAATAGGCTTCCTCGACATCTCGAAAAAACACCTCACCTTTGCAGGCAAAAATATCCGCAATGGCTCGATTTTGTTCTTTCTCGATCTCTGCGTCTTGATCCAAAAAAGTTTTTCCAAGACGCGCCGCCAACGCTCGCCCTACCGTTGACTTGCCGGCGCCCATCAAGCCCACCAAAAATATATTACTTTGCTTGTTTTGCCGCATAAACCTATTTAAAAAAACAAAAAAAGGGAAACTTATTGTACCGCGCATCACCTTTCCAACCGTAACCTTTGCAAAGCCCTCCCAAGCGCAGATGGCGGCAATGTTAAAGCAACCCTTCAATCGTTCGAGATGACCCGCTTTTTGCCTTGTTGCGGCATGTACATCACGCCGGAATCGAAGTGTTGCGTAATGCCTAAATCCAGCTTTTTGATAAGATGCTGTTGGAGATTCAAAATAGACGCACGTTGATCTTTTTTGTCGAATCCGTGTTCTGTCAGATAGCGCGAAGTTTCTTCGAGAATCATCAAAGGTGTTTTTAAATCGGGATGTTTCCTTAATAGCGCCGGCTTGGTCACGTTGTTATGGGTGTACAGCTCAAACGCAACCGAGCGCGTCGGGCGGACGGTTTTGTTGAATAGCCTTTTTAATTCGCCCAATTCCCCGCCGATGGATAAGGCGGAAGCCTGATTCCAGCTTTTTTTATCGCGCTCTATGGGTTTTCGGTAAAAGGTATAACCGGCATCTTTTGCCAATTGTCCGATAAAAAGACGGGTTGCGCGACCATTCCCTTCCCGAAACGGATGCAGAAAATTAACCTCAGAAAAATAAGAAGCCAATTGATCCACAAACTGCTTTTTGTTGAGCCCGCCCAAAAATTGGTGATCCCTCAATTCTTCGTGGATGCCTTTCATGGCGCGCTCCAAGTCGTCACAAAGACAAAACGGGCTACCGTCTTTGGCCATATCAACGGTGCGAAGCTCTCCCGCCCAATCGTAAACGTCTTGAAACAGATATCCGTGAATGGCGCGCAAATGCACCATGTCGTAATTGCCTTTGATGGGGTTTTTGTCGAAGTCCGCCGCGCGGCGGCTCACAAAGATGTGCTCTGCTCTTCTTAACTCGTGAAGAGTCACAAAGCCAAATTTATTGATGAGAACGTGTGAACCGTGATAACAATAAGGATCGTCAAATGAATCTGACATTGCGGTGACACTTACGCAACCTTGAGCATTTTCTCGCTTTGCCCACGAATGAGGTTGAGCACCCGTTCCTGAAGTTCGTCGCCCGTGATTTTGTGTTCGACAAACTCATTCCACAGAGATAATTCTTCAGACGTGGGTTCGTACCCTTCCAACCGTGCGTCTGCGAGTGCGTTGTCGCAGGCAATTTGCCATTGCGCGTTCTCGTAGCTTCGGTCAATGTTTTTCATGGGTGGCTCTTGATGAGTAAGGATTTGCGTCAATCTTAACATAAACGCCGAATCAACGTGATTTTTTGTCGGCTTTCTTCCCGTTTTTCCTCGTTTTCTGTGGTGAACCCTGACTTGACCGCTTTTTCAAAAAAAGTCGTGCCGGCAATAAAGAAACCCGCTCTGGGAGCGAGTTTTAGAGGGGTTGTAAAAAAAGAAGTGGTAACGGCAAACGAAATAGTCGGGTATTCGGCTTTTCGGATGTCCCCCTTCAACGCCTTCACAGAAAAAATGCCCCGATGAAAACCATCGGGGCATAAAGACTCAACAACGTGTTTCTGATTAACGAACGGCGTTGACCGAGTCCTTAACAATACGAGGCGTTAAGAATACCAACAGCTCCGTCTTATGGCTTTGACGACCTGTGGTTTTAAAGAGATAGCCCAACAACGGAATGTCACCTAATACCGGCACTTTATCCACGTCGTTCAAAACTTCTTCTTCAAAGATACCGCCGATCACCGCCGTGTCTCCGTTGCCGACCGCAATTTGCGTGGCAACGTTCTTCGTGTCGATCGAAGGAACTTCAAAACCACCGCCTAACTGCACGCGTTGACCCACGGAGTCTTTACGAATTTCAACGTTCATAATGATCCGATTGTCCGGCGTGATTTGAGGCGTGACATCCAACCGCAACACGGCTTTCTTGAATTCAACGGTGGCAGGGCTGTCGCTTGATCCCGGTGTGACATACGGGACTTCCGTACCTTGTTCGATCACGGCTTTTTGATTGTCAGCCGTAATCACGCGCGGGCTTGAAACCACTTTGCCGCGATGATCCGCTTCCAATGCCGAAAGCTCAAGGTTGATCAGGTTGCCTGACGCGATATTCAATATGGTCAACGCGATTTGCCCCGCCGGATTGGCAACCGGTAAGTTCGTGATCAAACCGCCTGCATCACTGTAACCGGGATAACCCGCGCCATTCACGCTACGCGAAGCGATTTCAAACGGCGTCGGCGTTTTGGTTTCACGTGTGGTGGAACCGTCTTTGTCCACCGTCACCGTGGGTTGCGTTGTCAAAGAGCCCGTTTGACCAACGCGATAATTCCCGCCGATACCAAACCCGGACTGTGTGCCAAAACGCACACCCAATTGACGGCTAAACCCATCCGTGGCCACAACGATGCGCGCTTCGATCAATACCTGACGCACCGTGATGTCGATTTTCTGAATCAACGCGCGAACATCTTCCAAGCGTTTTGTGGTGTCCGTCACCATCAAAATATTGGTGCGGGTTTCAGCTTGCGCCGTACCGCGACGCGATAAAAATTTCTGTGTGGATTCGGACAAAAGCTGTTTGACGTTTTCCGCTTTTTGATAATTGAGCTGGAACATTTCCGTTTGCAGGGGTTCCATGTCTTCCATCTCGGAACGGGCTTTTGCGGCTTGCGCTTCGACCAAAGCCAACTCTGCGCGCGGCGCGATCCGAATCACGGAACCGTCTTTACGCATGTCCAAGTCTTTCGTCTTCATAATGATGTCAAGCGCCTGATCCCAAGGAATATCTTTAAGACGCAATGTCAAATTGCCTTGTACCGTATCACTGGTGATGATGTTCAAGCTCGTGAAATCTGCCAATACTTGCAAGACCGAACGGACTTCAACATTCTGGAAGTTCAACGATAATTTGTCGCCTTTCCAAACCGGTCTTGATCCTTGCGTCAGCTTGTTCGGGTCTTCAATGACTTCTTTGACTTCAACCGTTAAGCGTTTATCGGTTTGATAGGCAGAATGCTCCCACAAGCCTTTCGGTTCGATAATCATTCTTGTGCGGTTGCCTTGCTGCATCGTATCAACGGACGATACCGGCGTGCCAAAATCGTTCACGTCTAAACGGCGCGCCAGATTGGTCGGCAAATTGGTTTGAATGAAATCAACCACCAACTGTTTGCCTTGTTGATAGATATTGACGCCTGTCGCGCTATCGGACAGATCAACCACCACAAGCCCTTCACCGTTCGCGCCGCGACGGAAATCAACGTCAACCAATGAATGCTGCGCCGTTCCCGGTTTGGTTTCCGCAAAACGTTGCTCGGTTTGCGAGGCGGCTTCCGCTAAAGATTGCGTTTGACCGGAAAGGCTGACCACAACCGTGCGCCCGTCCAGCGATGTTTTGAATTGCTGCGATTTGTTGAGATTCAACACCGCGCGGACTCTGTCGCCAACTTGGACTAAGTTCACACTGCGCAATACGTCATCGTCGATGGCTTTGCGGCTTTCCCCCGTTCCGTTGATTACGCCCGGAAAATCCAACGCCACACGAGGCGGCGCCACAATCGCAAACCCCGCCGGTGCGGCAGGTAATGCGGCTTGGAGCGTAAACCGTACAACCGTCTCGCCCGCTACCCCTTTAGAGACAGCGATACTTTCCAGACGATTATTTTGCGCCTGCGCTGAAACCGAAAAGAACACGCTAAACACCGTCATTAAAAGCACGGTCATGCCTTTTCGCAGCAAAGCGTTTTTATTACATAATGTTGTCGTCACCATTTTTTTGCCTCGTCTTTACTTTACTTGCTATCAGATTCTACAAGACGCAACGAATTTGCCCGATCAGACCAATCCCCTGCGCCATCCTGCACTAATTCATTCAGTTGTATCTCGGTCTCGCTGATCGAGATAATTTTTCCGTAGTTTTGCCCCATATAGTTGCCGACGCCCACTTGATAAATCTCACGGTTCGGCACTCGAATAAGAGCATAAATCACGCCTTCCTTCGATAAAGTTCCCACCATCGTCAAACTTTCCAGAGGATAAGCCTCCAGAGGTTGCGAGGGACGCGGTTTAGGCGCCTTGGGATCATCCGTTGCGCGACCGACCTTTCTCGGGAAAAAGGGGTCTTGGAGATCGTAAGCGTTGTACTCAAACGGTTCATACGCTTGAAAAGGCGGAATCGGATCTATTTTTCCGTATTGATCACGCCCTTGCTGTTCCATCCACGCGCGCAAATCAGAATGCGGTTCGCTACAGCCTGCCACTAAAGCCGACACTGACGTGAACAAGAGAAAAGTTCTAAAAAATTTCGTCATGTTTTCGCTCTCTACTTATTAGTCTGTGTCGCCGGAGCAGATTTTTGCTCCTGCTCATCCAAATAACGGAACGTTTTTGCTACCGCGCTCATCGTCAAAACACCCGCTTTATTGTGCTCAATCACGACATCGTTAATCGTTACCACGCGCGGTAACGCCGCCACGTCGCTCACAAAACCTGCCATTCCGTGATAATCACCGCTCAACTTAATATCAATCGGAATTTCCGAATAAAAATCAAGCTTCTTTTCTGCCGGAGCCGGTTTGAACAAATCAAACTGCAACCCCCGCGCGACGCCGGCTTGGTTGACATCAACCAACAATGCGTCAATCTCGGAACGGGTCGGCAGATTTTTCACCAAGTCGCCCAGATCACGTTGAACCCGATCATATTGCTCAATGTAGAGCTGATGATTCACGGTTTTGGCTTTCCGCTCGGTGTACGTGCCTTTAAGAGATGCCTCTTTGCGTTGTTCTTCAACCAACTCTTGATACTTCGGATACCAAGACACCGCCACGCCGATCAATACGATCGCAACAATAATGACGGCATAAACCACCAACCTTTGCCATAAAGGCCAAGAGCCGGCTTCTTTAAAATTTAAAGATCCAAATGTCAGCTCCATCATGCCCCCTTCTGCCCTGTAGCAGGGTTAGTTGTCGGCTTGTTGCGCACGGTTTTGATCTTGAACTTCATCGTAAACTCATATGCGGTTTTTGGCTGCATTCCGTCACCTTTTTTCTGCCCGGGTGTCGAATCTTTCACTTCGACGACCTGTGTTACCACTAATTGCGGGGATTCAATCCATTCAGACCCCTCAATATTGCGCATGAACGTCGAAACGTGTGCGTTCGATTGCGCATAACCCGTCACCGTAATATTGTCGGCTTTCTGCGTTGCCTTATTTAAATAGACACCCTCCGGCAACTGACGAATCATCTGATCCATCAAATGCACAGCGGTCGTCCTCGTGTTTTGCAAAGACTCAACCGTTTTTTTGCGATCAACCGCAACGCGAATTTTTGCGCGCAACGCATCAATTTCTTTGATTTCCTGATCAAGCGCGCTGATGCCCGTTTGCAACAGCACGTTGCGGTCTTGTTGATTTTCGAGCTGCGCGTTTAACACTTGAATACCGAAAATAACGATCACGATACCGACAATCGCCGCGGCCACCGCCAGAAAAGCAAACTCACGTTGTTTCTGAGCGCGGCGCTCCTGCCGATAAGGAAGAAGATTTATCCGTGGTCTGCTCATGATTCAAAACTCCTTAAAGCAAGACCGGTTGCCGTCAACAATAACGGCGTGTCCTGCGCCAACTGCTGCGCGCGAACATGATTTGACGCTTTGATTGCGGCAAAAGGATTCGCAATAACTACCGGAACACTCGCTTGCTGCGTAATCGCCCGATCTAAACCATTGATCAATGAACAACCGCCCGACAACACAATTTGCTGTACCGGACCAAATGTGGTGGTTGTGCTGAAAAACTGCAACGCGCGCGCAATTTCCATCGCGACGTTATCCATATAGGGACGCAACACATCGTTTCGATAATTTTCCGGTAAGCCACCCGCTTTTTTTGCCGTTTCGGCTTCGCCGGAGGGCAAGTTATACGCCCTTTGTATGTCTACCGTCAGCTGATTCCCACCAAAACTCATTTCACGGGAAAAAAGGATGTCGTTATCGTGAAACACATAAAACCGCGTGTTATTGACGCCCATATCGAAAAGCGCGATGTTTTTTCCACGCCCTTTTCCGGCTAAAGTCGGGGCAATTGCCGCAAAAGCGTGCTGAATGGCCAACGATTCAATATCAATGATCATCGGTTTCGCGCCCGCGCTTTCGGCAACCGCCGCATAATCCTCAACCTTCTCCCGCCGAGCCGCCGCAATCAAAACTTCGATTTCGCCGGGAACGTTGGGCGCGGGACCGATCACCCAGTAATCTAAATTGACTTCGTCCAACGGGAACGGAATAGATTGGTTCGCCTCTGCCTCAACGGTCAACTCCAAATCTTCTTCTTTTTGATTCGCGGAAACGGTAATTTTCTTGGTGATCGCCGTGGAGGAGGGAAGCGCGATCGCCACATTTTTGGTGTGGGCACCAACCCGCTTCAAACCGCGACGCAACGCCTCACCCACTTGGGCGACGTTAGAAATATTCCCGTCTTGGATCAAGTCTTTCGGTAACAATTCGACGGCATAACCTTCTAAAACGTATTTGCCGCCGCGACCGGAAAGTTCCACCACCTTTACCGATGACGATGAAATATCGACACCGATTCGGTAAGCGCCTCCCGACCCAAACGATGAAAACAGAGGTATATCAAATAGCATAATTAAGACCCAAATATAGACAATGTGTTCGGTCTATCGCCAATCTACATTAAAATACACATTGCAACCCTAAACGCCTTAAAAAATTTCAGTTTTTTTTGCATTAGTGTTGCGACACTGCCTACAATTCACATTGTTTAACCTTTAATACAACCAACTGTTTTTCTAAATTGTTAAATCGAACCCGTTTGCTGATCCGACTCATGGTTTATGGCTCCGGTATTACCGCCGGACTCATGATTATTGCCGTGTTGGTTGGTCTTTTTATTGTGGCGGTGCAGTATCCGCTTTTGCCGAACATTGATATTTTAACCAATTATCAGCCAAAAATCCCGCTTCGCATTGTTTCCCGCGAGGGAATATTATTGGGTGAATTTGGCGAGGAACGACGCTCTTTTGTCAAAATCGAGGATGTCCCCGTCGTGATGAAAAACGCCATCCTCGCGGCAGAGGACACCCGTTTTTATGAGCACGCGGGCGTTGACTATATCGGAGTATTGCGCTCGGTTTTGGCGAATCTGCGGGGCAATAAGCAGGGAGCCAGCACCATCACCATGCAGGTCGCTCGTAACTTTTTTTTAACGCTGGAACAGTCTTACATCCGAAAATTCCGCGAAATTCTGCTCGCCAAGAAAATCGAAGCGCATTTAACCAAAGATCAAATCCTAGAGCTTTATATCAACCAAATATTCTTGGGGCAACGCGCCCACGGCTTTGCGGCTGCCGCCCGCATCTATTTTGACAAACCCTTAGATCAGATCACGGTGGCAGAAGCCGCCATGCTTGCGGGATTACCCAAATCGCCGTCCCGTTACAATCCCGTTGTCAACCCCGAACGCGCCGTGTTGCGCCAAAAATACATTTTGGGGCGGATGCACGCTTTTCACTTCATTGATGACGCCACTTATCAAGCCGCGCTTAATGAAAAACTCGTCTTGCGCGCGCACGGCTCTCAAAAACCACGCCTTTCGCAACACGCGGAGTATGTTGCGGAAATGGCGCGACGCAAAATTTATGAGGTTTATGGCGCGGAGGCCTACACCCGCGGCTTGACGGTATGGACCACCATCTCGGCAGATTATCAGGCGGCCGCCTATCAATCGGTGCGTCAGGGCGTCATCGACTACGACTTCCGGCACGGCTACCGCGGGCCTGAAGGTTTTGTCGCGTTGCCCGAAAACACCTCCGAAAACGACTTAACCGTCGCCGACCGTATCTTTGCCAACTATCCCGATTACGAAAACCTTCTGCCGGCAGCCGTTCTTTCCGCCGACCCCAAAGAAGTGCGCGTTCTCATTTCCAACGGAGTGATCACCACGCTTTCCGGCGCGCGCCTGGATTTTGCGCGCAAGTCTTTAAATCCTAAAGCACCCGATTCCGAGAGAATCCGCCGCGGCGCGATCATCCGTGTCTCACAAACCAAAAACGGTTGGACGGTCGCGCAATTGCCGCAGGTCGAAGCCTCGTTGGTTGCATTGAATCCGCAAACAGGCGCGTTACTCGCGTTAGTCGGCGGCTTTGATTTTGGTCGCAACCAGTTTAACCACGCCATTCAGGCGATGCGTCAACCCGGTTCGTCGTTCAAACCGTTTATTTATTCGGCGGCACTTGAAAAAGGATTTTCTCCGGCAACCATCGTGAATGACGGTCCCTTCTTCATTCCGGCGGAGGAAGCCGGCGGCGTGGCGTGGGAGCCCCACAACTACGACGAAAAATTTGACGGACCCATGCGCTTGCGCACGGCACTTGCCCGGTCTAAAAACTTGGTGATGGTTCGGGTATTGCAGTCTATATCGCCGCAGTACGCGCAAGATTACATCACGCGCTTTGGTTTTAGCGCGTCGCAACATCCGCCGTATTTAACCATGGCATTGGGTGCCGGCTCGGCCACACCGATGCAAATGGCGAGCGCTTATGGCGTTTTTGCCAATGGCGGTTACTACATCACGCCGTACTTCATTGACCTCATCACGGACGCGCACGGCGAGATTGTGCAATCGCACTCCACCTCGATGATTGAAGAATCCAAAGTATTGACGATTGACCCGCGCAACGCTTTTGTAATCAACTCCATGTTGCAAAGCGTCGTCACCGAAGGAACGGCACAACGCGCCAGAGTGTTGCAACGGTCTGATATTGCGGGAAAAACCGGCACCACCAATAACTTTATGGACGCATGGTTTTGCGGATACAACGCCAATATTGTCGGCGTCGTGTGGACAGGCTTTGATCAACCCCGCTCGCTCGGTAAGGGTGAAGGCGGCTCGACGGCGGCGCTTCCCATGTGGATTCAATTTATGAAGGACGCGATGAAAGAGACTCCGGAAACGCCAAGAGAACCGCCCCCCAACGTGGTTTCCGTTCCGGTGGATCTGCAAACCGGACTTCGTGACGACGGTAGCCCCAATCACGAATGGTTTTACTATGAGTTCCAACCACCCACCGAACAGGAACTCATGTCGCCGTCGCAAATGGACTTTTTCGACAAGATTTTTTGAGAACCCCGGATCGAGCGCGCGGCGTGTGTTCCGCCGTTCCACCCCAAAAGTCACCGGCTTCGCCGATCTTTTTTGGGGAAACCTCTACCGGCAAACCCGAACTGCCCAAAACTCAAACCGCCAAAAAGTAGGTTTCCACTTTTTGGCGTTGAGTATAGGGGTTCACTTTTGGGCGAATCCCTGATTCCTGACCTCTGATTCCTGAATCACTTTGCCGAATCACCGCCGCCGCATCACCGCCGCAAAAAAGCCGTCTGTGTGATGAAGGTGCGGATAGAGTTTTAGATAACTCTTTTTAATAGTCTCGGTGAATGCTTTTTTGCTTTCGTCTGACTTTTCTTCCGCCCATGCTTTTTTAGGTGTCAGTAAGACTTTCGCCTCTTTGAGCAAATCCTCTGCCGATTCCAAAGAAAACATCGGGCAATCTTTTAAAAACGCTTCGACAATGGCTTCGTTTTCCGCCTGCAACACACTGCAGGTTGCATAAACCAAACGCCCGCCGGGTTTCACCAACCGCGCGGCAGACATCAAAATGGCTTTTTGTTTGGCGTTTAATTCGGCGAGCGCTTTCTCGGAGAATTTCCATTTCAAGTCGGGGTTTCTTTGGAAGGTTCCCGTCCCGCTGCACGGCGCGTCCACCAACACGCGATCCATCTTGCCGGCAAGCCGTTTTAATTTGGCGTCGTTTTCATGAGACAAGCGTTGCGGGTGAACATTGGATAACCCGGAACGTTTTAATCTGGGGCTTAATTTTTGCAAACGCATCTCGGAGACATCAAACGCGTAGAGCCTGCCGGTGGATCGCATCAACATTCCCAATAATAAGGTTTTGCCTCCTGCGCCCGCGCAAAAATCCGCGACCATTTCGCCGCGCTTCGGCGCAGTCAACAAACCGATTAACTGACTGCCTTCGCTTTGCACTTCCAGTCTGCCGTCAACAAGCCATGCGTTTTTGGCAAGTGCGGGGCGTCCAAAAAGCCTCAAGCCAAAAGGAGAATAAGGCGTTGCCTCAACGTCAAAGCCTTCTTTTTTTAACGCGGCGAACGCTTCATCGCGTGAGGTTTTTAAAGTATTGACCCGTAAGTCAAAAGGTGCCGTTTTTTGCCATGATTGCGACAATGCGTTGACGGTTTCCTGATCAAACTCGTGATTTAATAATGCCCATAAAACATCGGGAACATCGGCATTCTCGGCATCGGTGAGCGGAAAAGAAAATCGTTCCGGCAACCCGGACACCCACGCGCGATCGTTGACGCTTTGCGCCAACGCGCGCGCTTCTTCAAGCGTGATGAAGTTTTCGCGCGTCAACGTTAAAAGTGCCAGCTTCTGCCAACGTGTCGTTTGTGCCATGGCGTTGGTTGAGCGGCGACGGCGCAAATAAGCAAACACGCCTTCTGCTATTAAGGCACGATCTTTTTGCCCCATTGCAGGATTTTCTCGAAAGAAATGCCGCAACATTAAATCGGCAGGTTCGGTCAACGCTTCCGCGCGTTCGATCGCGCGCGCCAACAACGCCACGTGAGACGCACGCCATAACGGATGTTTTAAAGGATCGGTGTTTGTAGGATTCGTTTTCATGGAAAGGGTAGGGTTTGATGGTCGGCTATCAACCAACAGGGTTTTGATAGGCATCAAACGAAGTCTCGGCGTTGCGCAATAATACTTTATCGTCTTTGATCACCAATCTTTCTTCACAAAACCAGCGAACACAATCGACCAGCAAACGGTGTTCGGCTTTTAAAACACGCGCCGCCAAAATGGCTTCGGTGTCTCCCTCCCGCACCGGCACCACCGATTGCCCGATGATGGGACCGACATCGACTTTGGGCGTCACAAAATGCACCGTACACCCGTGCCATTTCACTCCATCGGCTAATGCACGTTGGTGGGTATCCACGCCGGGGTAGGACGGCAAAAGCGCGGGATGAATGTTGATCATCCGATGATTAAATTGTTTGACGATGCTCTCACCCAAAATACGCATGAAACCCGCCAATACAATTAAATCCGGTTGATCGGCATCCAACGCCATCGCCAGCGCCGCGTCAAACGCCGCGCGATCTTGATACTTTTTGGACTCGATCACGGTGGTCGGCACCCCGTGTTGGGCAGCAATGGCAAGACCGCCCGCATCTGCCCGATTGGCAATCACCCGCGCCACCCGTGCCTTTAAATGTCCGGCTTGAACGGCGTTTAATAGGGCTTCAAGGTTAGACCCGCGCCCCGAAATAACGACTGAAATGGTTTTCATGGAATCCTTTATGTTGGGTTGAATCAATCGCGCCATCCCCGTTCTGCCTCACGGAGGTTTTTCGGACAAAGTCTAGCCGACCGAAAACCCGATACCCTTTTTGCCCCGTTCAATTAAATCACCACCTTGGCTTCACCCGCGCGATGACGAACCACCTCGCCAATCACCGACACGGTTTCGCCGCTCTCGCGCAAGAGGGTCATGGCTTGATTGGCTTTGTCTTTTGCCACAATCACCACCATGCCGATGCCGCAGTTGAACACCCGAAACATTTCGTGATCCGCCACGGCGCCTTCCTGTTGCAACCAATCAAACACTAAAGGGCGATTCCACGCGCTTGGGTTTAAGGTCACGGCTAAAGATTCGGGCAACACGCGCGGAATGTTTTCAAGCAGACCCCCGCCGGTGATGTGCGCAATGCCTTTGACCGCGCGCGGCATTTTGCGCATCAACGACAACATCGGCAAGACATAAATACGCGTCGGCGCCATCACGCAATCCGCCAAAAGGGTGTCTCCGAGTTTTGCCGTTTTCAAATCCACGCCGGCGGTTTTGATGATTTTTCGGATCAGGGAATAGCCGTTGGAGTGCGCGCCGGAAGACGCCAAGCCCAATACCGTGTCCCCTTCGGCAATCGTGGTGCCGTCGATAATCGCCTCGCGCTCGACCACTCCCACGGCAAACCCCGCCAAATCATATTCCCCGACAGGGTACATGCCCGGCATTTCCGCCGTCTCGCCGCCCACCAAAGCACAGCCGGACATTTCGCAGCCCTGGGCAATCCCTTTGACGACCCGCGTCGCGCGATCGACATCCAATTTGCCGCACTTAAAATAATCAAGGAAGAAAAGCGGCTCCGCGCCTTGTACCAAAATATCGTTGACGCTCATCGCCACCAGATCAATCCCGATAGTCTCGTGCCGATCCAGCTCAAACGCGAGTTTGAGTTTTGTTCCGACGCCGTCGGTGCCGGAAACCAAGACCGGTTCTTTATAGCGATGTCCTAAACTCACGAGCGCGCCGAATCCGCCAATGCCGTTTAAAACTTCGGGGCGCATGGTGCGTGCGGCAAAGGGTTTGATGCGATCCACCAGCGCGTCGCCGGCGTCAATATCCACGCCCGCGTCACGGTACGTTAAGGGAGTTACAGGTTTGGTCATAATTTCCTCGATCAAAAAGGCGGGCTTGAGTCCGATGAAAAGTCGCGTTAGAGTGCAACCTCTGAAAGATACGGATTTTAACTGAAAAAACCATGCCGACCCGAAAAAACCGACAGCAAGCCTCACCGAAGAATAAACCGTCACCGGCGGCGGCTGTCTCTTTACCCTCGCCGCCCCCCGCCGAATTGCCGCCCACCCCCCTGCCCGCTCCTTTTTTCACGGTTTTTTGGCAACGATACGTGTGGTTCATCGTTGCCGGCGTGTTGTTCATCGCCCTCATCATTGCGCTGAAATCCGTATTAACCCCGTTTTTCGCGGGCGCGTTGTTGGCTTATTTGGGCTCGCCGATGGTGGCACGAATCACCCGTCCGCGCGCCATTCAAAAACTCAAATGTTCACGAACCTTAGGCGCGCTGGTGGTCCTGCATTTCATGCTTGCGTTTTGCGCGCTTTTATTTTTCCTGATTGTTCCGCTCATACAATCGGAAGTCGTGGCGATTCAACACCAACTCCCCGCCTTATGGAATACTTTTTTGACTCAACGTCTGCCCGCCATCGAAGCGTTCATCGGCGTTTCATTAACGCCCAATCTTGAAACTTTGCGTCAATTCTTGACCGACCATGTGGGCGACGTGTCGCAAATATCGTTTCTGGCGTTATCGGGGCTTTCGGATAGCGGGCTTGCCGTATTCAACGGATTGATCAATCTTATCTTAACGCCGGTGGTGATGTTCTATCTGTTGCGGGACGGGCATCTTTTAACGGCGCAAATAAAATCGTTGATCCCGCCGCGCTTTTATTCAAAAACCGCCGCGATGGCGCAAGAGATTGATTCGGTGCTCTCCGAGTTTATCCGCGGTCAAGCCCTTGTCATGCTTTTACTTGCCGTTTACTATGGGGTTGCCCTTCGTTTGGCGGGGCTTTCTTTTGCGTGGTCGATTGGTTTATTGACGGGCTTACTTGTCTTTATCCCTTATGTGGGTTTTACATTGGGCTTATTACTGGCCACCCTCACGGCGATCTTGCAACCGACCTACACATGGGCGTTGACCTTCTGGGTGATCGGCATTTACGGCTTGGGGCAAATCATTGAGGGTTATATTCTTGTTCCTTATTTAATCGGCGACAAAATCGGTTTACATCCGCTTGCCGTTATTTTTGCCTTATTG
>JAIRPA010000217.1 GCA_031257235.1 Burkholderiales bacterium
ATCCTGAGGTCGAAGGCACCATGGGGCAATGCGAAGGCACCATCTATTTGGTTGAAAATGTGGACGATGTGGCGCGGCTTTCGGTGAAACATCCCGACAAACTCGGTGTGGTGACACAAACCACCTTATCGCAGGACGACGCGAAAGAAATTATCGACGCCTTAATCAAGCGTTTTCCGAACATTGTTCTGCCAAGAAAAGAAGATATATGTTACGCAACACAGAATCGTCAAAACGCAGTGAGAAAGTTAGCCAGTCGGGTTGATGTGATGATCGTGGTGGGAAGCCCGAACAGTTCCAACTCGAATCGCTTGCGCGAAGTCGCGGCACGGTTGGGCAAACCGACGTACCAAATTGATCGCGCGGAAGAGCTGCAACAACATCTGTTTGACCACGTGAAGTTGGTCGGCATCACCGCCGGCGCCTCCGCGCCTGAGGTTTTGGTACAAGATGTCGTTGCCCGTTTGACACAATGGGGCGTTCAAACGGTGACGGAAGACGAAGGCGTGAAAGAGCGTGTGGTCTTTATGTTGCCTAAAGTATTGTATGATCCCCAATAAGCGATTTTGATAAGGCAAAATTTTTGGGCGCAATTTTTTAATAGAGGGAGATGATTATGCCTTTATGGTTATGGTGGGCAATCGCATTAGCATTAGTCGGCGCAGAACTGATGACCGGAACGTTTTATCTTTTAGCCATCGCCGTGGCGTTTTTGGCGGGAGGCATCGTTGCATGGGCAGGGGGCGCGTTGACGATACAGCTTGCGATTGCGGGTGTTGTGGGTGTCGCGGGGTCGGCGCTTGCTTATTATTATCAACAAAAAACGCAATTGAACAATCAGGCCTCCACGATGATGTTAGACGTGGGCAAAAAAGTGATCGTGGTTCAATGGAACGCAGATAAAACCGCCCGTGTTGAATACAGCGGAACCCAATGGGATGCCGTATTAGCCTCCCCGGAGACGCCGTGTCACACGGAAATGAAAATCGCGGAAGTACGCGGCTCAACATTGGTGTTGACCGCATTGGATTAACAATTATTTCAGGAGAAAACAATGGGTAATATTTCAGGTCAAATGGTCGTCGCCATTATATTTTTTGCGGTGGTGGTGTTGTTAATTAAGTGGTCGATTGTGATTGTGCCGCAACAACGCCAATATGTGATCGAACGATTAGGGCGTTATTACACGGTTTTGTCGGGCGGGTTGAATTTTATTATGCCTGTTTTGGATCGTGTTGCCTTTAGGCACGACTTACGCGAGATTCCGCTTGATGTTCCGCCGCAAATTTGTATCACGCGCGACAACACGCAATTACAAGTCGACGGAATCTTGTATTTTCAAGTCAAAGACGCCAAGCTCGCCTCGTATGGGTCGTCGAATTTTATTATTGCCATCACTCAATTGGCGCAAACCACATTGCGCTCCGTCATCGGCAGAATGGAGTTAGACCGCACGTTTGAGGAACGCGAACAAATTAACGCAACGGTCGTGGCAGAATTAGACAAAGCCGCGTTAAATTGGGGCGTTAAAGTTTTGCGCTATGAAATTAAAGACTTAACCCCGCCCAAAGAAATTTTAATGGCGATGCAAAAGCAAATCACGGCAGAGCGTGAAAAACGCGCGGTGATTGCCAAATCCGAAGGGGAAAAACAAACGGCACTCAATCTTGCGGAAGGCGAACGTTCGGCAAAGATTGCGCAGTCCGAAGGGGATAAACAAGCAGAGATCAACCGCGCTCAAGGTGAAGCTGCCGCGATTTTGGCAAAAGCCGAAGCCACGGCAACCGCTTTAAAACAAATCGGTGCGGCCATCACCGCGCAAGGCGGTATTCAAGCCGTCAATTTGCAGGTGGCCGGTCAATATATCGAAGCCTTCGCCAATTTGGCCAAGCAAAACAACACGATGATCATTCCTTCCAATATGGGTGATATTTCGAGCCTGATTGCAACGGCAACCTCCGTGATTTCAAAAACCAAAGATAACGCGTAATCAGGAATCAGAAAGTTCGGCCAAAAGTAAAAACCTACACTCGGGCGGCAAAAAGTAGTACTTTTTGCCGCCCGGCTACATTAACGTCTTGACCAATGCCGCAATCCCGTTCCAAGTAATCTGAACGCCGATGCACAGAAGAATGAACGCAAATAAACGCGCGACGATCACGGCGCCCGTGTTGCCCAAAAGCCGCAACAATTGATATGCGTACCGAAAACACAGATAAATCACCAATGCCACCGCCGCCGCGCCCGCCACAAAAGAAGGCGCTGCCGTCAACAAAGTTTGCACGTTATCGGTGTGATTGACGCCGATGGTAATAGCCACGCTAATCGAGCCGGGACCTACCGTCACCGGAAGGGTCAACGGATAAAACGCTTCAGCTAAACTTGTTTTCCCGATGCTGCGCTCTTCGCGCGTGTTGGCGTTTTCGTCTCCGCCTACCGAAGGGAGTTCCTGCCGCAATAAATCCCACGCCACCGCGCAGACCAAGATGCCGCCGCCGACCTGAACAATCGACACCGAAAGCCCAAAAAACAACAGCACAAATCTGCCGATAAAAAGCGAACACAAAATCAACAAAAACGCATTGATGCCGACACGCTTTGCCATTAGATTGCGCCCTCTTGAAGAGAGCTGGCGCGTCATTGAAATGAATACGGGGGCGGCAGATAAGGGATTGACCACCGGAACCAGCGCGATCACAATCACCAGAAAAATTTCAATAAAATCACGCATAGGGTTTGAGGATAACTCTATAGATTGTAAAACACCATAATCGGCATTGCCTCAACGGCTTTGCAATACTTTCAAATCTTACCTCAAAAAAACTTCGGAGGGTTTTCGGGCTTATGAAAGGATTGCAACGCCGAAAAATCAATAAAATACTTCACGCGCTTTACGCGCTTCCCGCGCGACGAACGACTTTGCGCGTGGGGGTGACATCAATTAACCCGATTTTATGCTTGTTGATCCATTTGAAAAAGACATCATTGCCTTCCCGCGTGATGATCGAATACTCCTGCGCCGTGAGCGGCGCCACCCACTTGAAAAAAATCTCCGTTTTAGCCATTTCGAGCCGCTCAAAACCCCGCGGCTCGCCTCGTGGCGCGTCAATCAAAATACCTTTGGCCACCCAAGATTCGGGCGCGCGATCTGAAGGAGGAATCAAAAAAAACGAATTTTTGTGCGCGTGTTTCATGTAATGCACCGCTATGCGCATCAAATAATTGACGACGGCGGTGCGTTTTGCGGTTGTGGCGACCTCATGCGTCGGCAAGACCAAAATCAATTCTTTTCCAAAATAGGTGCTCCCGCGCTTCTGGCAGGAAAGACCAATTGTTGCAAATTTTGTAATGCCGTCCACGTCCGAGAAAGTGTAAATTTCAATCGGCGTTTCGCTCGTTTTCAATTTGGAACTGCTGCGATATTTCGGCATTCCCCAATGGCGAATCAAATGTGCCAGCACAACAGAGCGCCAGACATCAAATGCGAAAGTGTTTTTAGTAGTCATTGTCAGTTTCTGGGATATTGATTGTTACAAAAAGACCGCCGAAGCGGTGTTCATATTATACGCATGATTGGCACGGGCAACCGTAAAAGACAAGATTTGCCCCGTTGTAAAGAGGTATCGGGGGTTTCCTGTGTGTTTTTGGTCACAGGAAAGGGAGCGGCAAAAGTGGTGCTTTTTGGCGAACCTTTAAAACCGGATTGGGTTTCAGGGATCAGAGGTCAGGGATCAGAGCTCGTCATTCTGCGCGTAGCGAAGCGAAAGCAAGCGAAGTCGCAGAATCCAGCCCCCTTTATGAAAGGGGGTGGCTACGAAGTAGCCGGGGGTTTGCAACTTTCGCCTTTCCACCCAAAAAGTATCCGCTTTTTGGGCGACTACAACCGGCAAAAAGGTCCACTTTTTGCCGCCGAGTGTAGGTTTTTACTTTTTGCCGAACAACGCCAGCAAGGTCAAAGCGTCGTGTTCGTGCTTGTCTCCTATGGACAGCGGCAGTGAGTCGGGTGGAATCACCAAGGAAAACGGAACGCCTGCTCTTGCGCATTCGATCACCCACGCGGTCAAGCGCGACAAGCGTGCTTCCAAAGACATCGACGAGGGCAGCGCGTTATAGTTCAACACCACGGCTTTCTGCCCTCTCCCGCCTTCAAACACTTTGGTGAACCAACCGTTCCCGCGCGCCACGGCTTTCCACGCGATTCTTTGAATCGGATCGCCTTTTTGGTATTCGCGCAACCCCGCCAAATCCTCATTGCCGACCATGCCTATCGTGCCGCCGGTCTTCGGTAAGGTGGCATGAGGAAGCGGCGGCGGTGAGACTTCCGGCGAAGGAAACACAATGCCTTTTAACGGGAAATGCGCATACGCCCACGCGCGCCATAATCCCAACGGCGCTTCGCTTTCGATTTTGATGCGCCCCATGACGCAATAACCGCGTTCGGTGGTTTTGCGGGAGAGGTGAATCATGCGCGTTTCGCCGCGGGTTAAATCAAACGGCGGAATCGGTTCGTTGTCCAAAAAAAGAGACAACCCTTCCCGCGCTTCTTTTCCGCTGCCGATTTGGATCGAAAACGGGAGTTGTCCGCCGACAAAGGTATGACCCGCGGCAATCGGCGTCACCGACACCCCCCATAGGTTTTTGAAGGTTTGGATCAGCGTGACCGCGATGACCCCAAACCACAAGAAAGTCACGATGAACCCCAAGGAAATGGAGTCGTTCAACGACATCAGCAACATCAATGTCACCGCCCCCAATAACATGATGCCGCGACGGGTGGGTAATACAAAGATACGCCCTTGCGTCAATACGATTCCCGCCGCGTCTTGCAAGCCCAAACGCCGCCGCCAAAATAAAGCGAGGGATTGAAACGGAGCCAATAATGAGCCGGCGGATGGCATGAGGATCAGCGTAGGCGGATCGGCAAAAATGAGCGTGGCTTTTTGCCGATCGGCTAACGTTTACTTTGCGTAATTGGTCGCGCGGAATTCGATGCGACGATTTTTGGCGCGACCTTCCGGCGTGGCGTTTGAAGCCACGGGTTGGTCAGGACCCACGCCCATGGTTTCAAAGCGGTTCGGCGACAATCCTTTTTCGACCAAATAGGCTCTGACCGCCTCTGCGCGCGCCAAACTCAAGGCTAAATTGGTGGCGCGGTTACCGGTGACATCCGTATGCCCGATGATCTGGATTTTGTCGCTGTTGATCTGCGGCAGAATGTCGGCAAGCTCATCCAATAACTGCTGCCCCTTGTCGGTTAAGGTGGCGCTGTTGGTGTGAAACTCGACAATTCGGTTGGCCAAAAGTTTATCCAGCTGTACCTGCTGATTCACCGCCACGCGCAACGAGCTGACGATTCGGTAAGATTGATTCAACGACCGCGCCAGCGTATCAATGATGCTCTGCCGCACCGGCTCGCTTTCAACCTCACCCTGCAAACGAATCTGCGTGCCGTCGATCTCAAGCTGCCCGCGATGGATGCTTTTCAGCGACGACGAGATGACATTATTGATGACTTGTTGCGACCAATCACGCGGCGTGACTACGTCCGAGCGCACGTCGATTTGATCGATCACTTTGCCGGCGCCGTAGATATTTTGCAGTTTATGAAAAACTTCCGCTTTGGTGCGTTCGTCCGGCACCGTGCCGCTCACCACCACCTGACCGGGCTGTGCGATGAAGTTCGCCGGCACCACAGGCGCGGGTAACGAGGACGGGGTGGAGGTTGACGACGCCGGAGCGGGTTGCGCTATAGAATCGCGCGCGCCCCAGCACACCATCAAAAACACCAATGAGAAAACTAAAGAAAAAATACGTCGCATAATCAAGCTCCGACGAAAACTTCTAAGAAGGTATCGCGCAAAGTGCGCAACGAAAGTTGAGGTTGCCGCAGGTATGAAGATAATTTATTCTTCTCGGCATTGCCGGCAATCACTTGGTCTACCCAAGCCGCGTTGTCCAAAGATAAAAATTGATCTTCAATCACTGCGGGAGACGACATCAAACACGCCAGCTCTTTGGAGTTTGCGCCCAAAAAGCCGATCGCCAAACGCGGTTTCCCCGCGATGGAACTGATGAAAAAGGTGATTTCAAAATCCGTATTGAGCGTGAAAGGCACAATTAAATTCAACCACCATGTCGCAATCAAAAGCTGTTCGGTATCTTTTTCCGGCAACGGTAACAACAAACCGCGCTCGGAATAAGACTTGCCGCTTTGCATCAGCGGTTTTAATAATTCGCCCAACGCAATCACGGTGTTGTGCCAATCAAAAACATGCCCCGCCGACGTTAAGCGCTCCACAATATTTTCGATGGTGTATTTATCGAGAAAATCCGAAAAGGTGGAGGCCGCCGACGTATAGACTTCTGCGGAAAAGGTATTCATGCGATGCAAAATCTGCGAAGGATCGGACGATTGCATCAATTCGGTCACCGAAGCCACCACCGCGTTCCACACCGGACGAAACACCAACGGCGCATGAAGCGCGAATTCTGTCGGCGAGGCGGACTCCAAAGGCGCCGCGCACAAAAACGGAAAGCGCCGCCCTGAGGAATCCCGACTTGCCGCAAGATAGCCGCCCACCGAAAGTTTTCGGCGTGACCCTAAAATAATGAAACGCAACGGTGACAAAGCATCGTAAGGCATTTGCCAATGAGAATCCTTGCGAATGATTTCAAGCGCGTGCGCAATCCAATCATCCAAGCCGGAAATTAAATGGTTGTGGACATTATTTCGGACAAAATCGTCGCGCGTTCGCAACTTTCCGAAATAAGCAATATTCACTTGCGCGGGCTTATTCATCGGGAGTTCCTCGTGACCGGTTTGTTGGAATTGGAGGCAGACACATCGCCGACGACAACGTTGGGCAAGCGCAATCCGCGCAACCCGCTTCCGCCGCCTGCCTTGCCGCCTGCCGCAGAATTATTCGAGCTGCTGATGATGCGCAACACCACCGAAACCGTCACGTTTTGAGATGTCCAACTCATCGTATGAGTGCCGTCAGGGTTCGTCACGCGACGCGCGGAGGAAATCAGTTTTTCCAATCCGAAACGTCCGGGTTCGTTGACGATGGTCAACACCTGACCGTTGGGTAAGGTTGCCGTGATTTTGACCCCCGGAGAGCCTTGCGGGTTAGGCCAAACAAAGTTAGCCCAATACGGAGGCGAATTGCGATAACGGATTTGTTGACCGTCAATTTCTATCGTGTACTCAATGGCGTTGGCCACCGGTTTGGGCTGAATTTGGAAGACCGTTTGCGGTTGACCTCCCCCGCCGCCTCCACCGCCTGCTCCTCCGGCGGCACCGTCCACCGGCGCAATCCAATCGACAAAGTTCGCGGTAAACGCCGGATGAATGTTGATGCCCATATCGCCCCACGTGCGTGAAGTCATGATGTTGCCGCGACGAATGGTCAACGGCGATAAAGACTCCGTCACAAACTGCGCGATGGCGCCGTCAGGTCCAAAAATGGAGGAGACTTCCATGGCGTCCGCTTCGATATTGGCGCTCACCGAGAACGGATATTTCTGCGACAAGCGTTGATTAAACGGCTCATAAACTTGCGAGAGCCAAATTTTGTTTAATTCGGTTTCCGCCGGCGGAATCAGTGCCGCAAACGCCTGAACCAACGGACGAACCAACAAGGGACGCAACGTCGTGCGTTGCTCTTCGGATAGCCCTGTTAAGACTTGTTCATCGATAAAACGCATGGCGTCCGACAACTCGGAATCTTTTCCTTCAAACGTTTCGCGCAAAAACTTTAACGCGCCGGGTCCGGGATCGCCTTCGTTTTGAATCAAATTAAACCGTGTGCGGACTTTCCCCAAAAGGGTCATGTAGTCGTTCAACAAGGAGGGTTGTTTTTCCTGCTTTTGCAACAAACGGGCAATTTCCGCGAACTGTGTATTGACCAGCATTTCATCCGCGTTGCCTGCCGCCGTGACCGCCGCGGGCTTCTTGGCGAGCTTTTGTTTGATCCAGTTGAGAATCCCGGATTTTTGTTCGCTCAACGAAATCTTCGGGTTGTCCCAAGAGGTTTGCTCATAAACGGCCACCAACAATTTTTCAAGTGGCGAGGCTTCGGGATTGCCCAAGCGATTCATCCGCTCCGCCGCCGTCGGGAAGTTGGTGAAAGGTCTTACCGAAACACTTTGCAAAAACTTTTTCCATTCGGCAACGTATTCTTTTTTATACATGGCGGAAAGGGCTTTGAAGGCTTGTTCGGGATTATCTTCCACCGTTAAATCATCCACCGACCGCACACCCAACACCCAATCGGTCGTTTGCAATTCGCCGCCGGCGGCACTGCGAAAACTCGGCTCGATAAATTCCAGCCACGCGCGTCGCGTGAAGGTGCCGGGCACCGTGTAATTGCCCGCGATTAAATCGACCTGCGATTCACCCACGATGGTCGGCACCGTCATCGGCGGGAAACGGTTGGCGGCACGCGCGCGTATCGTTGAATAGATACGCTCACGCGCAGGCATACCCCGTCGCGCCGCGCGCAACGCCGCCTGATCTTTTTCGACCAAGGCAATATTGGTCGTAATTTCAGGCCATTCTTCTTCGCCGGTACGCGACACATAAAACGAAATCAACCGTTGCGCGCTTCGGATCATCTGATCGCGCGGCATCGCGCCCCGATTGCTTTCCAACCACATCCGCCAGTTGTTCGTCACGTGGTCGGATAAAAACGTGGGCTCAACCTGCGCGCGATTGGCCATCATTAGATAGGTTTTCAGCGCGTTGTAAGAGTCTTCAACGTCGTTGGGCGAGGCATCTTGAAAGAGTGCCGGCTCTGAGGCGGAAGACGAGGAAGGATCGCCTAACTGCGCTATCCCCGGATGTAAGTCCACTCTTTTTAAGAAATCTTCAAGATTGGTTTTGACCGGCTCAATCATAAATTGACGCAAGCCGTGGTAATACTCCGTTAATAATTGGTGCTTGATTCTTTCGCCCTGATACAAGCCCAAGCTGTACCCGATAGGACGATCCGCGCTCATCGCGTCTAAATATTCGATGCGACGTTGCAAAATCTCCATCGCCTCAAAGCGGCTCTCCAAATCAACGCGTTCGGCTTGAACACGCAAGACCGCGTCTAAATCTTCCTGCGTTTCGCCGACCAATTGTTGATTGCTCAAGAACGACCAACACCAGCCGCCCAGCAATAATCCCAACAACGCAACCATCGTGAAAAAGACGGCGTAACGCGCTTTTAATCTGCCCGGATTCTGGTTTTGACGCACCAAGTGCTTATCCGCAAGAATAATTTTTGAAAAAAGATTCTTTAAGAAAAAGCCGTTGTTGGAGGAAAGTCTGTGGGGTGTTTTAACCTCAACCGGCGTCAATGAAAAGACTTTGTTCAAACGCTCGGTCGCGGTGTCTTGAACATCTCCCTCTTGAAGCGCGCTCGTGAAATAAAACCCGCGAAAGATCGGCTTATATTGGAAAGGATTGTTTTCAAAAAACGTGTCCAAAAAGGTTTGCAAAATCGGCTTAATGGCGGCAAATTGGAAGGGGAACGTCAACATCCCCTGAGTGACCACGTTTTTTTGCTGACGCGAAACCTGCGACACGCTCATTTCTTTTAAGCCGTGATAGAGCTCATCAAAGTGCATACTGAAGAGCTCGGAAAGATCGCGTTTGTCTTCGTTGTTGGCAGGATAAGTAAACGTCGCGCCCCACGGATGATCGCGCAGGTCTTCTTCGTTGGCAAAAAATTCGGTAAACCCGGCTAAAAGGTCGATCTTGGTGAAAAACACATACACCGGCGCGACCACTTCCAGCCTTTCGGTCATTTCTTGGATGCGCTGGCGCAAATGCTTGGCAAGATCAATCGCAAAATTAGGACCTTTGCTCATCAGCTCGCTCACGCTTGCCGCCACAATGATTCCGTTAATCGGGGCTTTGGAGCGATGCCGTTTGAGCAAATCAAGAAAGTCGAGCCATTCGGCGCGATCTTGTTCCTCCGTCGCGTAGCGCCCCGCCGTATCCAGAATGATGCCCTCTGAGGTGAAAAACCAATCGCAGTTACGTGTGCCGCCGACCCCTTTGACGGGCGCGCCGGATTTATCTAACGGAAATTGCAAGCCGGAATGCGTGATGGCGCTGCTTTTGCCGGCGGAAGGGTTGCCGATGATGATGTACCAAGGCAACTCATAAAGCGCGGCATTGCCGGATAATTGACCGATCTTGGAGGTTTTGATCGTTTGCACGGCTTCCAATAGATTGGTTTTTGCCGTTTTGCCGCCGTCTAAATTGGTGTGCGTGGCGGGTTTGTCTCCGTCGGACTGCTTGCTCAATTGCTCGGTGAGTTTTTTACCGGACCGCGCCGACCAGAATTTTCGCCAAATAATGCTCAAAATCCAAAGAACGATGACCGCGGCTAAGACGATCAAGAACCAATAAACCGTGAGTGGGAGCGACCCCGTGTAGAGGTACATGATGATGAAAAAGGCAATTAAGCCGACCACCACAAATGTTTTTGGGCTGGAAAGCATCGACCCGATCCCGGACTTGAGACCGGAGAACACGATAAAAATCTTCCTGAATAGCCATTCAATCCACAAAATATTCATAGCATTACGATGTTATTTCAAAAAAGCGTCAGAGAATCCGGCAGATGCGCGCGGCGGTTACATTGGAAACGTGACACGAAAGTCATGCCACAAAACTAAGTGCCATTTGGAGCAAGACAGCGATTATATCGGAATTTGACCTTCCTACACTTTGTTACAAGCGTATTTTTTTGGGCGAAAGCAAGGATTACGACATTTTTGCCAAGTTTATGATGAAAATTTGAAGACTTTTCTTTTGTCCGGCATCTCGAGACTCACGCGGGGGTGTCGGTTCGGCGAATGTGTAGGGGCGACCTGTGGTCGCCCGAAAAAGGCGATAAAACCAGATTGGGATTCGGGAATCAGAGGTCAGGAATCAGGAATCAGAGAGTGCCGTCATTTAAGCGCGCCCGAAGCGAAGTCGCAGAATCCACGCAGCCTTTGGCTGCGGACGCGCAAAGCGCGTCGTCATTGCGGACTTGATCCGCAATCCGGTTTTTCCGCCGTTTATACAAAAAAGTATCGGGCTT
>JAIRPA010000022.1 GCA_031257235.1 Burkholderiales bacterium
GTAGGTTTTCACTTTTTGCCGAATCCCCTGATTCCTGATTCCTGCTTAGGCGCGCGCGTTAATAGAATTTCGGCGGCGGACTTTGGAGATAACTCGCCTTTAATGATGGCCGCTACCGCGCCGGTGATGGGAAGATCAATGTTGTGACGTTTGGCGAGCGTCACCGCCGCGGTGGCGGCGGTAACCCCTTCGGCAACATGCCCCAAATGCGACAAAATATCAGGCAAACTCATCCCCTCTGCCAGCATCAGCCCGACGCGACGATTGCGCGACAAATTGCCGGTACACGTCAAAATGAGGTCGCCCAATCCCGCCAAGCCGGTGATGGCAGACGAGCGGTTGCCCCCCATCATCGCCTCCGCCAATCGTGTCATTTCCGCCAAACCGCGCGTAATCAACGAAGCGCGCGCGTTTTGCCCTAAGTTAAGACCGTCGCACACGCCTGCGGCGATCGCAAGCACGTTTTTCATCGCGCCGCCCAACTCGACGCCGACAATATCGTCTGAGGGATACGCACGCAATGTTGTGGAGCGAATTTGACTCGCCACCTGCTCGGCGGCAGATAAATCATCGCTGGCCACCACAAGCGCGGTCGGCAAACCGGAGGCAACCTCCTGCGCAAAACTGGGTCCGGAAACAACGCCCACGGGGGCATTCCAATGTCGGGACACGTATTGATGCGGTAAAAAGATTTGATCTTCCGCCATCAAGAACCCTTTGGATAACCAAAAAAAAGGCGGCGGCGAATGACCGACCATCGGAAAGACGGTTTTTAACAATGAAGCAAGTGCGGCAATCGGCGTGGCGGCAATCATAAGATCAGCCGATTGAAGGGCAACTTTAAGGTCAGAGGTAATAAAAAGCGTTTCGGGAAGGGCGACACGAGGCAAATAGCGCGTGTTTTCCCGTCGGGTAGACATTTCCCGTGCTAAAACTTCGTCTCGTGCCCAAAGGGTGACCCGCGTCTTGGGCAGGCGCGCCAAATGCAACGCAAAAGCCGTCCCCCATGCGCCCGCGCCCAAAACAGCATAGGAGGCGTTCATGGGTTACAAACCAAACACGCGGTCAATGCGAATGTAGCCGGTTCGGTTGGTTTGAACGTTTTGCACGCGAACCCAGCCCGGAAACTCTGCTTCGGCAGGGGATCGCGCCGGCTCATCCAAAAAGAGCAGATCGTCTTGCTCCGCTTCAAAGGCAATCGGCGCGGCATCGGTGGCTTGCTCACGCGCATCGGCTTTTGCCACGCGCACCTGAAGGATGCGCCTGTCTGCCAAGACCGCGCGCTCCACCCAACCAATAGAGCCTTCTTTGTCTCGAACTTTGTGCCAGCCTTCAATCGACGAGAGAACTTCAAGAGGTGTCCCCGCGCCATAAATAAAAAGCCCGCGCGCTTTTTGCGACGGCGCATCGTATAAGACGGCAGGCGGTTTGTCGACCGACCGAAATTCCGCCGCATTTAAGACTCCGACAAAAAACATTGTCGATAATGCAACCGCGATTGCCAAGACCTGTTTTTGTTGCTTCCAATGATTAAACATGTGTTTTATCGCTTTAATGAACGTTAGCAAAGACTAAAAAACCACCTTTGGGTGAAATGCCGGCGAGGGGCAAACCGCGATGATAATCAATGCACAAACCGCGCAAAAGCATGAACACTTTTGCGCGATGGTGTGTGAATCATGCGCGGATTATTTCTTTGCCTCTTCTTCCTTTTTAGGTTTATCTTTTTCCGCCGCTTGTTTGGCAAGCGCTTCCTGCTGTTGGCGATAAAGCGCTTCAAAATTGGTCGGCGGCAGATAAAACGGCGGGAAGCCCGCATTGCCGATGGCGGAAGAAATAACTTCACGCGCGTAAGGCAGAAGTATCGTCGGGCAATGAATGGCGATGACTTGTTGCAAAAGCGGCTCAGGCAAGCCGGTGATGTTGAAAATACCTGCCTGCTTGATTTCGGCGAGCAAAACAACTTTGTCTTCAATTTTGAACGTCAACGTGACCGTCAAAACCGCTTCATGCGTATCGTTGCCCAATTTGTTCGACAAGGTACGCAGATTCATCTCAATGGCAGGCATTTTGTCTTGTTGAAAAACGGCGGGCGCACCCGGGTTTTCAATGGATAAATCCTTGACGTAAATCTTGAGAATGTTTAATTGACCGTTGATTTGCTCCGTGGTCGGGGTGGTTTGTTCGTTTGCCATTTAGCAGTTCCTTTATTGAGGGGTTTAAAAAAATGCGCATGTGCGCGACTACGGCGCAAGTAAGGGAACGAGCTTCCCTTCCCTGTCCAATGCGGAAAGATCGTCGAACCCACCCACGTGGGTGTCGCCGATATAAATCTGTGGGACGGTGCGTCTGCCGGTGCGCGTCATCATTTCAACACGCTTTTCGGGATGTTCGTCCACTAAAATTTTGTCGATGTCCGTCACACCTTTTGATTTCAAAAGTTGCTCTGCCCGAACACAATACGGACAAACCCGTGTGGAATACATGGTCACCTTGGGCATGATCTAAGATTCCTTTGAAGGCAACGAAGGGGGATTGCCATTCTTTTTGGGGGACCCCGCTCCGGCATTTGAGGCAGCGGATTTTTCGACCGGAAGATTGGCCTCTTTCCAAGCCACAATGCCGCCGCTCAAATTGTGAATGGTTTTGTTGGACTTGGCCAGTATTTTGGCGGCGCGAGCGCTACGATGTCCGCGCTCACAATAAACTAAAATGTTCTTTGAGGATTTTTTTTGAATGTCCGGCAGACGTTCCTCCAATTGCGATAAAGGAATGTTGACGGCGCGGGTCAGATGACCGCCGGCAAATTCCGCTTCTTCGCGGACATCAATGATCATCGTGCCGCCGGCGTTCATCAGGCGGGTCGCCTCAAGCGTGTTCAATCCGTTGGCGGGAGAAAAACGACGCCGAAAAATCGGCAGGAAAAAAAACGCTGTCGCGGAGAGAAGGCAGGTTAAGACAAG
>JAIRPA010000050.1 GCA_031257235.1 Burkholderiales bacterium
GCAAGAATGACGACCACAATCATAATCTCGATGAGCGTAAAGCCGCGAGCCGACGGCGCGGCAACCGCCAAAATGCCGGACTTTTCACGGTGATCGACGGGGTTGGGGTTCACAAAAACCCGCAGGGACTCTTGGGTGAGGGTTGGGAAAGAATACGAACGCGAATGCAAGAACACAATGAACCTCCTTTTTGTCGCGGATTAAAATCCGCCATGAGACACAACCTTAAAGCCTGACCTTTCACCCCGGTTTTCGGGTTCAACGCAAGGCAGATTATAATGGTAAACCGATTAAAGAACCCACGGAATCCTTTGAATGACAGCGCAGAAACCACGCGGCACTTTTTGGAAATACGGTAAATTTTTGGCGATGGCGCTTTTGTTGGTCATCGGGCTTTCGATGGTGGCGTTAGGCGTGTTGGCGTGGTTCATGGAGCGTCCGATGCCTCTTTCCTCCACGTATCGTTTGACCGTCCCGCGCGGGGCAACGCTCTCGCAAATGGCGGCCAAACTGGAAGAAGACCGCTTAATTCCCGACAAAAGGCTTTTAACCTTATCTGCCCGGTGGATGGGGGGCGGCAACTCCATCAAAGCAGGGCGGTATCGGTTTGAACCCGGAGTGACCCCGTTGGACGTGATCGACCGCTTGAGCTCCGGCGCGATGGAAATGACGCAAATTCGCGTGATTGAAGGCATGACTTTCGAGGACTTCAAAAAGCAGATTCGCGCGTCGCCGGACTTAAACAACACGGTGGTGGATCAATCCAACGCCGAAATCATGCGTTCTTTGGGTGCCGTTGAAATGTCACCGGAAGGATTATTCTTTCCGGATACCTACACGCTTGCCTCCGGCAGTGACGACATTGTTTTGCTGAAAATGGCGTATCAGGCACTGAAAAACCGATTGACGCAAGCGTGGATGTCGCGTCGGGAAGGCTTGCCCGTCGGCACGCCTTATGAGGCACTCATTTTGGCGTCGATTGTCGAGAAAGAAACCGGCGCGAACGATGATCGCGCTTTGGTGGCTTCCGTTTTGATGAACCGATTAAAAGCCGGCATGAAATTACAGGTTGACCCCACCGTGATTTACGGTTTGGGCAGCGACTTTACCGGCACTTTGCGAAAAGCGCATTTGCGGCAAGACACGCCTTACAATACGTATACCCGCGCGGGGTTGCCGCCGACGCCGATTGCGTTGCCCTCGCAGGCGTCCATCAATGCCGTGATGCAGGCGCCGGACACCAAATACTATTATTTTGTTGCGCGGGGCGACGGCACCAGCGAGTTTTCGGAGAATCTTGCCGCGCACAATCAGGCGGTTTCCCGATACATTCTGCGGCGTGGCGCGCGTCCTTAAAATTTAAAAACGATGAGAATCAGACCTTTATTTATCACCTTTGAGGGCATTGACGGCGCGGGGAAGAGTTCGCACGTTCAATGGTTTGCCGAAACCTTGCGCGCGCGGGGCATCAAAGTGACCGTCACCCGCGAGCCCGGCGGCACCAAAATCGGAGAGGTGTGGCGCGAGCATTTGTTGCGCGAACCCCTTTTAAAAGAAACCCAAACGCTATTGATGTTTGCGGCGCGGAACGAACACGTCAAACAGGTGATTCGTCCCGCGTTGAATCGCGGAGAGTGGGTGTTGTGTGATCGTTTTACCGACGCCACGCGCGCGTATCAGGGCGGCGGTCACGGGGTGCCGGAGGCGGTCATTGATGCGTTGGCGGCGTTTGTGCATGGCGATTGTATGCCCGACAAAACGATTTTATTCAACGTGCCGATTTCGGTGGCGCGCCATCGTCTGGAAAGAGACGAGCGGTTGCATGATCGCAAACTCGATGTCTTTGAAAGTGAGCCGCAAAATTTCGCCGCGCGTGTTCACGCCGCTTATTTAAAACTCGCCGAAAAAGACCCCGCGCGGTTTTATGTGTTGGACAGCACCAAACCCGAAAACGATGTCCGAAACGCGCTTTTAAATTTTATTGACGGTTATTTTGAATCCTTATGAGCCGCAAGTCAGACGACCAAGACATCGCGTCGCGCCCGTTTCTCTGGCGTGATCTTTACCCTTGGCAAAAAACATCCTTGACGCGTCAGCTTGCTTTGGGTGTCCCTCAGGCAATACTGTTACACGGAACGGAGGGGATCGGCAAAAGGGTGTACGCCTTGAATGCCGCGCGCGCGCTTTTGTGTGAATCGCCGGATCGGGAAGGGCTTGCCTGCGGTCGATGTTCTTCGTGTGAACACGTGGCGTCGATGACGCATCCTGATTTGATCTTGATCGATCAATATCGTTACGACGCCAAGAAAAACGAATGGCTCTTCAAAGACGATATTTCCGTTGAGGCGATTCGTGACATGATTGCCGATATGAACGTTGCCTCGCATTTCGGGCGCGGGCGCGTGGTGGTTATCACGCCTGCCGAAAAAATGAATCGCGCCGGCGCCAACGCACTTTTAAAAACACTCGAAGAGCCGCAACAGGGCAACGTTTTATTGTTGGTGTCGCACCGGTGGCAACAGTTGCCCGCCACGGTGATGAGTCGTTGTCAGAAATGGGTGGCGCCTTTTCCGGCGAAAAGCGACGCGCTGGCTTATTTGAAATCTGAAGGATTGTCCGACGCGGAAACGCTCTTAGCCCGCGCGGGCGGCGCGCCGCTTGCCGCGGCAGACAGCGCGAACGCCGCATGGCATGAATTGCATTCCACGTGGCTTTCCCAGCTTTTGGAGCCGCAACGCTTGTCGCCTTTTGCGGCGGGGCTGGATTGGGCGGGCAAACGCGAGGAAGTCAAGGATCAATTTGCGGCGTGGCTGAACGTTTTAATCGGGTTTGTGAGTGATTTGGCGCGCGTGAACGCCGACGTATTGCCCCGTTTTTACCCCGAATGCAACGAAAGAATGCGTCAAATCGCGCCTTTGGTAGAGAAAGCCTCGCTTTTTCGTTATTATGGTTCTTTGTTGCGGCAACGGCGTCTTTTGGGGCGTGCTTTGACGCCGCGGCTTTGGGTAGAAGCGCTTTTGATGGAATATCGCGCGCTCTTTTTTAGATAAAACCCCGAATCGAGTCCATTATGTCAGAAGATTTTTCAGAGCAAGACAGTATTTTATCGGTCGCAGACGAGGTTCCCGCCACCACGGCGGCTCAAGCGGCGTCGCCATTAGGCGGCGTGTTGTTGCCCATCAACGTGCGCGAACGCGCTGCCTTGTACGCTTCGTACATGTCGTTCGTGCGGGGCGGCGGTTTTTTCGTGCCGACGTCCAAGCCCTTCAGTATGGGGGACGAAGTTTTTCTGCTCATCAACATCAATATTCCCGCGCACCAGATTGACGAAAAGCTACAGGCGCGCGGCAAAGTGGTTTGGATCACGCCTGAATCCGTGCGTCCGGGACGTCTGCGCGGCATCGGTGTTCAATTTGCCGACGACAAAGAAGGGATGCGCGCGCAGACCGTGATTGAAGGCATTCTTGGCAAGCACTTGGGGTCGGTGCGTGAAACGCATACGCTTTGAGTGGGCGTCAAAAAGAGGTGCTTTTTGACGAGTTGGATTTCCTCAGAAGCGCGATGTAATTCCGACGATTTTTTGCATAGGCGGCTTGTTGTCGCCTGATGATGGTTTCCATGAATTTTATCGACGCGCATTGTCATCTGGACTTCCCCGAACTGATCGGACAAATCGACGCCGTTTTGGCGGCGATGCGTGAGGCGCGTGTCACTCATGCTTTGACGGTGGGCACCAACCCCGCCACGTATCCCGAATTAAACGCGATGATTAACCGCTATCCGAATCTTTACGGCGCGGTGGGTTTGCATCCCGAAGAAAAAGACCTGCCGGAATGCTCCGTCGAGGCTTTATGCGCGCTGGCGCAGTACCCCAAAACGGTGGCGATCGGAGAGACGGGGCTGGATTTTTATCATGTTCCCGAACGTGCGGCATGGCAAAAAGATCGGTTTCGCGCTCATATTCGAGCCGCGCGTCTGGTCAAAAAACCGTTGGTGATTCATACCCGCGATGCCGCTTACGAAACGCTTGCCATTTTGCGCGAGGAGCGTGCCGATGAGGTAGGCGGCATGATGCACTGTTTTACCGAAAATCGCGCGATTGCCGAAGAAGCGTTGGCGTTGAATTTTTATATTTCGTTTTCGGGGGTGGTCACTTTTAAAAACGCGCGCGACGTTCACGAAGCGGCAAAGCATGTTCCGTTGGATCGGCTGTTGATCGAAACCGACAGTCCGTTTTTAACGCCTGCGCCGCATCGCGGGCATTTCCCGAATACGCCCGCCCATGTGGTTCATGTGGCCGAGGCGCTTTCCCGTTTACGCGATGAATCTCTTGATAGGATTGCGCGCGCCACGAGCGAAAACTTTTTTCGACTTTTTAAGGTTTAACGATGAAAAAGAGAGTCTTTTTACCGGTTTTAGGGTTGATGTGGGTTCTAGCCCTTGTCCCGACGATGATGTTTTCGACGGACTTGTCCGCGCAAAACGAGGAATTACAGAGACGCCGCGACGAACGCAACCGACTGATCGAAGAACAAAAACAGCAGGTGCGGGATCAAGCCGGCGAAGTCTATTTGCGTTTTTTCTCGGCGGTCGAACAAAATCGCGCGGCGCACGTTAAAGCGATGTTAAAGCAAGGGGTTGACGTTGAAAGCGTGGACGCTTATGGCACCCCTGCGTTATTGGTGGCGGCACGTTCGGGCAACAACGAAGTGGTCGAAGCCTTGTTGGATG
>JAIRPA010000085.1 GCA_031257235.1 Burkholderiales bacterium
TATTAAGTATATATTGTTAATGTAAATTCTTAATATTTTATGTCCACCGACATAATTTGACGATAATCCTCAAAAAAATGAGCCAAAAATGATACATACCTAGACTAATGTCAAAATTCAAGGCATAAGATCATATGCCTTGCCCATAACCTGTGTTATGCTCATTTCACCTCCCGCATTTCTGCACCCTGAACCGTTTCTTTCTTAAAGGAGATTAAATAATGAGTACCCTAAAAGCCAGACCCGACATCCGCAATCGACGGATGGAGCTTTTCCTGAACCAATCGGATTTTTGGAAAAGACTGGGAGTTACCCAATCCGGCGGCAGCCGCTACGAAAGCGGATTACGCCCGATTCCTAAACCCATACAAATGTTGATCACGATTGCCTACGGCTCCGAAAAAGACTCTAAAGCATTGATCGAGTTGCTTCGAGCGCCGTCGCCCATCGGAAAGGAGATCAAAGCGGCGTGATTGTAACAAAGATGAGGAAACCGCTGATTTAAAAAAGAAGTTTTAGATCACTCAACACAAATTTTAGCGTCGCACGGGATTACATAAGGTATTGGCTTTATCGTAAAAATAGGATGTATTTCCCGATGATTGCGCTAGCCGGATAACAAATAGCATTCGGCTCCGGGAAAGAAGCAAAAACGCGGTGGAGTTTTTGCGGGACTCGGATAACAAACCGGTCAATAATCAGTCAGTCAGTTCATGTTTCTTCGTATTGGTTTAGATTCAACCGTACCCGGTTTTATATATTTCTGACAAAGACAATACTCGCGGTAGCGGCTTCATCTTACCCCTGCCAAAAGCCCGAACGATGAAGCCGATGCGGGTCATCAAAAAAATGATTCATTACCCATCGGCGTTCAACGCCCCGAATTTTTAGGGTAAAGAAATGGTTAAATGCGCGGCGCGAGGCCCGATGTTGATCACGTTTTGATACTCGGAGGCAAGGATGGTGCTGTTGGTGTCGCCGGTCAATAAAAAGTTGATGCCCAAATAGGCAAGCACGCCCAAAAAAGCAAACGCCGCCGCAATCGCCCAAAGCGGCAAGTCGTTTTTTAAAGAGTGAATGATGCGATCGGGGATGTTTACATGAGGCGCAAAGCCGGTTCGATGCCCGCGCATGCGGGTGATTTCATCGGTCAGTTTTAAAATAAAGTATTGCCGCTTCTCGGAGCCTTCAAACACATATTTGCCTTGGAAACCCAAGAGCAAACACATATGGAAGATTTCAATGGCTTGCAATCGGGAAGCGCCTTCATCGCGCAACCCGTCCAATCGCTTAAAGAAATTATTACCCGCCAATTGATCGCCAAACAGGGTCAATTGTAACGGGCGCAACTCCCATTCGTCTTTGATCGCAAAATCAGACTGGAGAATCACTTCGTCAATGGTGGCACAAAAGGCGTATTTGGCTTCGCTAAAATCGGCGTCGCTGATCCCGACCGACCGCGCTTCCTGTTCGGTTTGATGAAAATAATCTTTGATTTTCTGGGTAAATTCTTCCGCGTTTTTCGGGGGATGATTGTTTTTCAAAAGAAAAATCATCAAAAAACCATCATAGAAAATATCCAACAAAGTGCGTTGATGTTTTTTTTCTTGCGACGAAGCGGTATTGAGTGAAGGAGTGTTTGCCATAATAAATAAGGTACAAAGTTATTGAATAACAGCGATGAGTTCGAGTTTTAATTCGGGAATGCCGGTGGGCGTGTAAATGGTGATTTGTTGCGCCTTTAGCATCCGCTCATAGAGTTCCCCGCCGGTTTGAAGCACAAAATACGAAGTGCCCGGACGCACGGGAATGACCGACGGGACTTGAGGGGTGAACGCCAATTGAACCCCCGGCATCGCCACCGTCACGAGTTTGTCCACGTCTTCGGAGGAGCCGACCTTGAAACGGCGCGGCACCAATAGCTCCAGTTGCGCGGCAGGCAGGCTTGAGGAGACCGCCAAAAAGAGTGTGGTGCGGTCGTCGATTCTTTCCGATTCGAGCTTGCCCGTGTGGAACGACGGGCGGGTCTCGTTGAGTGCGATCAAGAAGAACTTGGTCGAAATAACGGTTTCCAATAAGTCTCTTAAGATCAAATCGAGCTTGATAAAACTTTCTTCGGGTGCTTCGTGCCGGTAAATCGGAAGATCAATTAAGTTGTATTTCTTGGAAAAGGTCAATAGCGCGCCGGCCAAACGAAGCAATTCTTGAAAAAGACGTTCGGGATGAAGTTTGGGATGATCTTTTAAATGCTTCAACGCGGTGTGCGCCGTGCTTGCCGTGTGTAACAGCCAAAACGACGCCACGTCCCCCGAACGAAACTCAATGATGTGTTTGCTGGGTTCGCGGTGATAACCATACAAGGCTTCTATTTTTGCCTCCAGCACGTCTAAGAGTTGCTCCAACATTTCGCACAAGGGTTGAGAAGCGCGGATGGCAATCGAAGGCGCGATGTACGTCGGATCAACCTCGTAACCGCCGTTAGACAAACGACGAACGCGCATGATCGGGATCACGGACAAATGATTGTCCGGCTCTCCGACCGCAATCAATTTGACGTTTTTTTTCAAAAACGTGATGTCGGCGGTGACAGATTCGGTAAATAAATCGACCGTGGATTGATTTTCAGACAAATAGCGGGCTTCGGAGGTCGGCTCTTGCGCCGTCAGCCGCTTGTAGTTTTTGCCGATGTCTTTTAAAAGAGGAATCGCCAGCGCGATTTCGATCGGACCGCCGGTTTCAATGGCGTCTAAATTTAAAGGCGGCGGCAAGGCATCCTGACCCGGCGCGGAATACCACTCGCCATCGCGGAAGAGGGCGGTTGCCTCATTTAATTTGACAATATTGTTGGCCAAAGCGTCTTTATCGACTTTGAGCGACATCACGCCCCAAAAATAGGGCGCGGTCGATTGGATCATCTGCGTCAAGCGGTATTCGTGATACGCATCCTGATACTGAAAATGCTGAGGACGAAGAAAGAGCCCTTCGCCCCACAAAACTTTAGAATTAGTTCCCACAACGATTCTCCGATTATCGAGGTTGAACGCAACGCACAAAAGCTAACGATTTTGGATC
>JAIRPA010000092.1 GCA_031257235.1 Burkholderiales bacterium
CACGGAGGCGCAAGATTGGGCGGCGATGCTTTTTCGGATGTATGTCCGATACTGCGAGCGTCGCGGCTATAAAATAGAAATTCTCGAAGAATCCGCCGGTGAGGTTGCCGGCATCAAAAGCGCTTCGTTTAAAGTCTTGGGCGATTACGCTTACGGTTATTTACGCACCGAAACCGGCGTGCATCGCTTGGTGCGCAAAAGTCCTTTTGACGCCAACGCGCGGCGGCACACTTCTTTTTCCAGCGTTTTTGTCTATCCTGAGGTTGATGATTCGATTGAAATCGACATCAATCCGGCAGACTTGCGCATCGACACCTTTCGCGCGT
The DNA here is from genome assembly GCA_031257235.1 of Burkholderiales bacterium. Classification (GTDB taxonomy): domain Bacteria; phylum Pseudomonadota; class Gammaproteobacteria; order Burkholderiales; family Casimicrobiaceae; genus UBA931. The sequence continues at coordinate 327 of JAIRPA010000092.1, forward strand.
CGGGCGCGGGCGGGCAACACATCAATAAAACCGATTCGGCAGTCCGAATTACCCACATCCCTTCCGGCGTGGTGGTGGTGTGTCAAAATGATCGCTCACAGCACAGGAATCGCGCGGAAGCGATGTCGATGTTGAAATCGCGTTTGTACGAGTTGGAGTTGCGCAAACGTCAGGAAGAACAACAAAAGCTCGAAGACTCCAAAACAGACATCGGGTGGGGGCATCAAATTCGCTCGTATGTGTTGGATCAATCGCGCATCAAAGATTTACGTACCGGTTTTGAAAAAGGCAACACGCAAGCCGTGTTGGACGGCGATTTAGACGAATTTATCGCCGAAAGTTTAAAGCAGGGCGTTTGAGGGTTTAACCGGCAAAAAAGGGTTTAACTTTTTTTGTTAAACGCAATCGTGGGATTACAAATGACAGATACCGTAAAAGCAACAGACATTCACACTGAACCAAGCGAAAATCAAATCATTGCCGAGCGCCGCAAAAAGCTCGACGATTGGCGCGCAAAGGGCCATGCGTTTCCGAACGATTTTGTTCGAGACGCTTACGCCCAAGAGCTACATACCCGCTTTGATTCTCTTCCTAACGAAGCCTTAGACAAAGAAGCGTTGACGGTCAGCGTTGCCGGCAGAATGATGTTAAAGCGCGTGATGGGCAAAGCAAGTTTTGCGACCCTCCAAGATGTCTCCGGGCGCATTCAATTGTTCATCGGAACAGACAACGTGGGCGCGGAAACCCACGAGGCGTTCAAACATTGGGATATCGGCGATATTGTCGGTGCGACCGGTGTGCTGTTTAAAACCAAAACCGGCGAATTGTCCGTCAAGGTTAAGTCTTTAAAACTCTTATCGAAATCGCTGCGTCCGTTACCCGAAAAGTTCCACGGTTTGACCGATCAGGAACAAAAATATCGGCAACGTTATCTTGATTTGATGATGAACGAACCCTCGCGTGAGGTTTTTGTCAAACGCTCAAAGATACTGCAAGCCGTTCGTTCGTTTTTTGTGGAGCGCGGTTTTTTAGAGGTGGAAACGCCCATGATGCACCCGATTCCGGGCGGCGCGGCGGCGCGTCCTTTTGTGACGCATCACAATGCTTTGGATGCCGAACTTTTTTTGAGAATCGCGCCGGAATTATATTTAAAACGTTTGGTGGTGGGCGGTTTCGAGCGCGTGTTCGAGATCAACCGCAGTTTCAGAAACGAGGGCATTTCCACGCGGCACAATCCCGAATTTACGATGCTTGAGTTTTATGAGGCGTATCGTGATTATCGTTATTTGATGGATTTAACCGAAACCTTATTGCGTCAATTGGCGTTGACTATTTTGGGCACCACCACCCTCATTTACCAAGGCGAAACCATTGATTTGGCACAGCCGTTTGCGCGATTGACCATGGCGGAGGCCATACATCAATACAACCCCGAACACGCGCTTATCTCATTAAACGATCTTGATTATTTACGTCGTGCCGTGAAAGCCAAAGGCGGCGAAGTCTTGCCGACAGATCAATTAGGCGTGTTGCAATTAAAACTTTTTGAAGCCACGACGGAAGAAAAGCTCGTCTCCCCCACCTTTATTTACGCGCATCCCACGGATGTCTCCCCGTTGGCGCGTGCCAATGATCAACGTCCGGAAATTACGGATCGTTTTGAATTGTTCATCACGCGGCGAGAGATCGCCAACGGGTTTTCCGAATTAAACGATCCCGAAGATCAGGCGCGACGCTTTAAAGCACAGGCAGCCGCGCGCGACGCGGGCGATCTTGAAGCCATGTATTACGATGAAGACTATATCCGCGCGCTGGAGTACGGCTTGCCGCCCACGGCGGGCGAGGGCATCGGTATTGATCGATTGGTGATGTTGTTGACCGACAGCGCGTCGATCAGGGATGTGTTGCTTTTCCCCCAATTAAAGCGCGAATAATCTTATTTCACAGGTGTGGTGTGTGATGATGGAATCGGTTTTTTACAAGGATTGATAACGTGATGGAAATAGAACTTGCGATTTCCGGGATGAGTTGCGCGGCGTGCGCGGCGCGGATCGAAAAAGTATTAAACCGGATGCCGCACGACACGGCGCGCGTGAGTTTTGCCAACGAGTCGGCATGGGTGACGCTCAAAAGCGATGCCGTGACGGCAGAGGACGTGATCGCCCAAGTCAAACACGCGGGGTTTGACGCAAGGCGTCAAGCTGATCCTTTTGAGGTGACGGATGAAGAGCTTCAAAAAGAAGAAGCCGAACGTCAACAGGCACTGCGTCGTGAGCGAAAAGTTTTATGGATTTGCGCCGTCTTGTGTGTGCCCTTCATCGTGCAAATGATCGTGATGTTTTGCGTGAACCACGATTGGATGCTCCCCGTTTTTATACAGTTTTTGCTGGCGTTGCCGATTCAAATTTTAGCGGGGGCGCGGTTTTATCGCGGCGCGTTTAACGCCGTGAGAAACGGCGCGGCCAATATGGATGTGTTGGTTGCCTTAGGCACAACGTGCGCGTTTGGCGTCTCGTTGATCGTGTGGATTTTTGATCTTCAAAGTCACGTCTATTTTGAAGCCTCCGCGATGGTCTTAACCTTGGTGTTGCTGGGCAAGTATCTGGAGATGCGCGCGCGGGTTCGCGCGGGAGACGCGCTGAAATCCTTAATTCAATTACAACCCTCCAAAGTCTTGCGTCGTCGTGAGAAAGAAAACGTCACCGAATGCGTGCTTTTGAGTGAAATGCGTTTGGGCGATCTTTTTTTGGCGCGCGCGGGCGAATCCATCCCTTTAGACGGCGTGGTGGTTTCCGGAGAATCTCTTGTCAATGAGTCCATGTTGACCGGCGAGAGTTTGCCGGTGCTCAAAAAAGCCGGGGATAAAATTTTTGCGGGGACGATTAACACCGGAAGCGCCTTGACGTGTGAAGCCACCGCCATCGGGCAGATGACCCTGCTTTCCGGCATTGTGCGGCAGGTGAAAGAAGCCCAAGCCTCGCGCGCACCGATTTCCAAACTTGCCGATCAATGTATCGCGCTTTTTGTACCGGTGGTTTTGGTGATCGGTATCTTAACTTTCATCGTCAACGGAATCGTCTTGGGCGATTGGGTGGCCGCCTTATTGCGCATGACCGCCGTTTGGGTGGTGGCGTGTCCGTGCGCCTTGGGGCTTGCCACACCCTCCGCGCTGGTGGTGGGGGTAGGACGCGCCGCGCAAATCGGGATGCTGATCAAAAACGCCGAAGCGTTAGAGCGCGCGGAAAAAATCGACCAAATGATCTTTGACAAAACCGGCACATTAACAAAGGGCGCTCCCAAAGTGGTTTCCGTGCAAATGGGCGCGGGCGTGAAAGAATCGGAAGTGCTTGAAATCGCAAGCGCGTTGGAGTTAGGGGTTTCTCATCCTTTGGGGCAAGCCATTGTGAATTATGCCGGTGAGCGCCATATCCAAGCGCCGCCGCTTTTGTCCGCCAAGCAAATCAGCGGACAAGGTGTCGCGGCAAACTTTGAAACGAGCGTTTGGCGGGTCGGTTCCGCGCTTTTTTTGCGCGGGGAAGGGGTCAACGTCCCGAATCTTCCCGAAGACGATGCTTCCGAAACCGTGTTGATGGATGTGCATGTGGCCAGAGACGCGCAGTGGTTGGGGCGTATCCGCTTGACGGACGCCATTCGCACCACGGCGTCGGACGTGATCAAAGCCTTAATTGCATCGGGAATCACGCCTTGCCTTTTGACCGGAGATTCCGAACGCGCGGCACGACGCATCGGAAATAAAGTCGGCATTCATAAGGTTTTATCCCGACAGTTGCCGCAAGACAAAAGGCAGTATGTCCAATCTTTGCAAGGCAGCGGGCATGTGGTGGCTATGGTGGGCGATGGCGTGAACGACGCGCCGGCACTTGCCCAAGCCGATGTCTCGTTTGCGATGGGAACAGGGGCGGGCAGTGCGTTGGCGGCGGCGGATATTACCCTTTTACGCAACGATTTGTCGCTATTGATCGACGCGCGGCATTTATCTCATGCAACATTCAACAAAATCCGTCAAAATCTCTTTTTTGCATTTTTATATAATT
>JAIRPA010000094.1 GCA_031257235.1 Burkholderiales bacterium
TAAAAAAGCCCCCTTTATGAAAGGGGGTGGCAGGCTTTAGCCTGACGGGGGTTTGCGTTTCAGGGATCAGAGCTCGTCATTCTGTGCGAAGTCGCAGAATCCACGCCGCAACGCGGCGGACGCGCAATGCGCGTCGTCATTGCGGGCTCCGACCCGCAATCCGGTTTTTCCGCCGTTTATACAAAAAAGTATCGGGCTTTGCCCGTACTTTTTTGGTAATTCCTACCGGCAAAAAGTAGGTTTTTACTTTTTGCCGAACCCGCGAGTGTAGGTTTTTACTTTTGGGCGCCGAGCAATCCGGTTTTATCGCCTTTTGCGGGACGGACAAGTCTGTCCCCTTGTTTCAGGTATCATGGGTTCAGGAATCAGGAGTCATGATGGGGTAGTGGATGAATCAGTTTAATATTGTCTTTATTTTTCTGTGCGCAACTTTTGTTTTGAGTTGCGATCATTATGATTATTCGGAATCGACGTTCAGTGATTACATCGCGCTTAAAGATTCAGGAATCATGGAGCGTGGGTGGGTGCCCTTGTTCATTTCACCCTCTGTCACAAATATTCATGAGAGGCACAACATTGATACAAATGAAGTCTGGATAAAATATAGTTACTCACCAAGCAAGCCTTCTTTTGAAATGAATTCTTGTTTAAAGATTGATTCATCTCAAGTCGTTTATACAAAGAATGAGCCTAATCGGTGGTGGCCTCGTGAGCTCAATACAGAAGGTTCAAAAGAGGGAACGAAATGTTCATTCTTGTTTTATCAATGTTCTGAACGGGAGTTTATTGCGGAGTGTCCCGGTCAGGCTTTAGCTTATTATTGGAGAATGCCGCAATAAGAAGTTGATCATTAAGGGGCGGCAGTGGGGTGTGGCGTCGGAAGTTAAGGGGGGACAAACAAAGACAACGACGGTATTTTTGGATAACACCCGAATAGGCGCGTGCCGGGGTTATATCGCTTGCCTCGCATACCGGGTGGTCAAAAAAAGAAATATGCGAAATGCCGATTGGTGAGTTTTTAGAATGGCTTGATGCATTACCCAAGTGATGTTTAATTGAGAAAACCGAGAAAACCGAGAAAATCGAAAATTTCGCCGAAAATTTCGCGGAAAATTTCGATATATCCTAATAATGCGAGATAGAACACCACCCCAAAAACAAAGGCAAGAGGAATGATGACAAACTGCAATAAAAGCATAATCTCCGGAATGTATTCAAGCATTCCGCGGAGTTGTAGTCTTCTCATTTCTTTCTCAGTAATCATTTTTAAAACCTCCTTTTGCGTGAATGGTTACAAAAATGGTGCCCCGATGCAAGCAAATTCGCTGTTTTTTTAGTGAAAAAAGAAAAAAGTGTTCTGAATATCCGATCAACGCGGACGAGCGGCGCAGCCCAAGAGAAAAGAGGCGCGCGGCAACCCACCCGCGAAGATTTCAACGACTTTGTTGAATCGGCGCAATTTTGAACGTGTAACCCAAAGCGCGAACAACCCTCAAAATGGTCTCAAACTGTGGTTTGGAATCAGGGCGCAATGCTTTGTAAAGACTCTCACGTGATACGCCCGCGTCTTTGGCGACGGCAGTCATGCCGCGCGCTTTGGCAACATAACCGACCGCACGCAGAATTTCGTCAACATCGCCATCCTCTATTACTTGACGCATGTATTCCTGAATGGTTTCCTCATCATCGAGAAACTCAACCATATCAAACGGTCTTGTTTTTCTCATGGCTTAACTCTCCTTTTCGATTTTTTCGGCGCGGCTTATTTCGGATTGTTGATTCTTTTTGCTGCTACCACACAACATGAAAATAATGCTTTTGTTTCGTACGGTGAAAAAAAGGCGATAACCCGCACCGATGTGAATGCGCATCTCGGAAACACGTTCACCGACGTTATATTTAACATCGCCAAAAAGTCCGTGAGAGGCTTGCTCCATGCGCCGCGCAACCACCACTCTTACCGCCTTATCAAGCGATTGATGCCACTCTTCAAATTCTCGTGTTTGTTCAATAGCGTATTTCATGCGCTCAATTGTATCCAAGTGATTACACCTTGTCAAAAAAGACAATCACCCTGATTAACTTTCCCCTTATTGGGACACGCTGGCAGTCTTGTCATGGCGGTTAAAAAAATATTGGCAAGCGTTTTTGATGGGCGCGATTTTATGCGCCCCCATTGGGCTTATAAAAATAAGAAAGTGGCTTTAATAGCGGGTTTTTGGAGGGTGGGGGAGGGTTGGGGAGGTTGCTGAAAATCAATTTGGTGCCGAGAGAGGGACTCGAACCCTCACAGTATCACTACCGGCGGATTTTGAGTCCGCTGCGTCTACCAATTCCGCCATCTCGGCAATCGAAGTTCGCCATTATCTCAAAATTTCCGAAAAAAGCGAAATGTTTTTTTTGAGTGCGTCGGGGCAAGGGGATGAGGCGCCGGCAAACCCCGGTACTCGACGGCAAAAAGTAGTACTTTTTGCCGGTAGGAATTACCAAAAAAGTACGGGCAAAGCCCGATACTTTTTTGTATAAACGGCGGAAAAACCGGATTGCGGGTCGAGACCGCTTGTGACGAGCTCTGATCCCTGATCCCTGAAACGCAAACCCCCGTCAGGCTAAAGCCTGACACCCCCTTTTATAAAGGGGGCTTTTTTATTCGGCAAAAAGTAAAACCCTACTTTTTGCCGGTAGGAATGACCAAAAAAGTACGGGCAAAGCCCGATACTTTTTTGTATAAACGGCGGAAAAACCGGATTGCGGGTCGAGACCGCAATGACGACGCGCATTGCGCGTCCGCCGCGTTGCGGCTTGGATTCCGCGACTTCGCTACGCTTGCGCGCAGATGACAAGGGTGGGGCTGTGGGAGGGGCAAAGGTCTCGGATGGCAAAGGTCTTGTTATGGGATAATGGCAAACATCCCAACACGTTAAAACCCGAAAGGCAACCGCCGGCATTTGAACCCAACAGGCTTGGGAAGCCTCAAGATCGGGGGATCGCGTTATTGAAGGAGCATTATGCTGATTGTGTTAGAAATCATCGGCGCTGCCGTGCTGGCGGCATGCGCTTTTGTCGGGCTTCGGGAAATTTTAAAACGCCTGATTCGTGCCGACGAAGAGGACAAATAATCCTTCCCGCGCGATGCCGGTGAGGGCAGAGGGGTCAATCGCGGTCTTGATAGGGGTTTGGATAACCCAAAACGCCAAGAACGGCGATTTCGGTGTGCTCCATTTGCCGGGCGTCGGCATCGTTGTCGTGATCAAAACCCTGCAAGTGCAAAACCCCGTGTATCAATAAATGCGCGCAGTGCGCGCGCCACGTTTTATGTTGCTCGCGCGCTTCTTGGCGCAAAACCGGCATGCACAAAACAATATCGCCGACGCAACGCCAATCCTGCTCGTACACAAACGTTAAAACATTGGTGGCATAGTCTTTTTTTCGATAAGTCCCATTTAATGCCCGCCCTTCTTTGCCGTTCACAAAGCGCACGGTAATGTCGGCTTCAAAGAATTTTTTGTGCGTGATTTTGGAGTCAAACGCCGCGTGAATCCAACGACGCAAGGTCGCCCGCACGGGAATCGCGCCCCGTGTGTTGGATTGGATTGTAAGATAGATATTTTTCATCTCGTAGGATTGCCGGTCAAGGATGAAGCTTGTTTTTTCTCGTGACGGGTATAAGCCTCGACAATACGCGCCACCACCGGATGACGCACCACGTCCGCGCTTGAAAAACGCACAAACGCAATGCCTGATACCGCGCGTAAGATCGTTTCCGCGTCGATTAACCCGGATCGTTGCCCGCGCGCCAAATCAATTTGTGTGGTATCTCCCGTGACCACAACACGCGCACCAAAACCCACGCGCGTCAAAAACATTTTCATCTGTTCAGGGGTAGTATTTTGCGCTTCATCCAAAATGATGAACGCGCCGTTTAAGGTGCGGCCCCGCATGTAAGCGAGCGGCGCGATTTCAATGACTTGACGCTCGATGTATTTTAAGGTGCGGTCAAACCCCAAAAGATCATACAAGGCATCGTACAAAGGTCTTAAATAGGGGTCTACTTTTTGCGCCATGTCTCCGGGAAGAAAACCCAAGCGTTCGCCGGCTTCTACGGCAGGGCGCACCAGCACGATGCGTTGGACGGCGTCACGCTCTAAGGCATCCACCGCACTGGCCACCGCAAGATACGTCTTGCCCGTGCCGGCAGGACCAATCCCAAACGTAATATCGTTTTGACCAATCGCTTTTAAATACTTTTCTTGATTTTGAGTGCGTGCTTTTAATGAAAGCTGGCGTGTGTGTAAGTCGGGAGTGTCTTTATTGCGGGTTGCCGTGGCTTTTAAGTGATTGGATTTGACTTCCGCCAAAGTTAATTGCACATCTTCAAGCGATAAAGGATTTTTGGCTTCGCCATACAAACGTTCCAAGACCCATCGGGCGTTTTGTGCCGCGTCGTTTTTTCCGGCGATTTGAAACTCCGCGCCGCGATTTTTGATCGACACCGATAACGCGGATTCAATCTCAACAAAATGGGTATTCAACGTGCCCGATAAGTGGCGCAAACGCTTTGTGTCGGAAGGGGTGAGGGTAAAACGCAATAAAGTTAAATCAGCGGTCATGGTGAAGGACTTTCCGTGGTGAGCGTGCCGCGCAAAGAGTGAGGATGAGCATGAATGATTTTTACGGAGGCGTATTGCCCAATCAAGGCGTCGTCACCCACAAAATTCACCACACGATTGTTTTCGGTGCGCGCCTGTAGTTCGTCAGGAGATTTGACCGCGTGACCGGTCACCAAGACACGTTCGATGTTGCCGACCATCGCCAAACTGTACGCATGGTAGTGTTCGTCGATCAATTGTTGCAAGGCTTCAAAACGTTGTTGTTGGATGTCTCGCGGAATTTCATCGGTGAGATCGGAAGCGGGCGTTCCCGGTCTTTTGCTGTAGATAAAATTAAACGCACCATCAAACTTGACATCACGAACCAGCTTTAATGTGGCATCAAAGTCTGCTTCCGTTTCGCCGGGGAACCCGACAATAAAATCTGTGGTAATGGATAGATTCGGACGCGCGGCACGCAGTTTCCGAATCAAAGACTTATACTCTAACGCGGTATAGCCGCGTTTCATTTTTGCCAAGACGCGATCAGACCCGGATTGAACAGGCAAATGCAGTTGTGAGACCAGTTTGGGGAGTTCACGGTAAGCATCGATTAAGCGCGTGGAAAAATCACACGGATGCGATGTGGTAAATCTTAACCGTTCAACGCCCGGAATTTCCGAGAGATAGGTCAAAAGCAAAGCAAGATCAACCACGCTCCCGTCTTCTTTTTGCCCGCGATAAGCATTGACATTTTGCCCCAACAAAGTGATCTCTTTGATGCCCTGATCAGCCAAATCCGCGGCTTCGGTCAAAACACTTTCAAAAGGGCGCGAAATTTCTTCGCCGCGCGTATAAGGCACCACGCAATAAGTGCAGTATTT
>JAIRPA010000131.1 GCA_031257235.1 Burkholderiales bacterium
TGATCAATCTTTTTTTGTCTGCCGTATGGAAGTCAATTTCTCCGAATTTTCAAAAAAATTAGACGCGCTTTTAAAGCTCGTCGACTCTCTCAAGCGCGAGAATGAGGGTTTAAAACGCGATTTGGCGCAGGCGCGCGCGGAAAATCAATCCTTATCCGAGCGTAATCAGTTTGCGGCAACGCGCATCGAGACCCTGCTCGACCATTTACCGGAGGCTTAATCGTCATGGAAAAAAAGATCAACGAGCCGATGCAGGCGTTGGAAGTCAGAATTTTAGGTCGCCCGTTTAAGGTGGCGTACAAAGAAGGGGAAAAAGACGCGCTGGTGGCCGCCGCGCGTTTGCTGGATGAGAACATGAAAAAAATCCACGACGCGAACCCGCAGGTCAGCATTGAGCGCGTCGCGGTCATCGCGGCACTCAATTTCGCCAACGATTTATTGCAACTTCGCCACGAGGTCGATCACTCGGAAGACGTTGCCGCGCTGGAAGAAAACCTAAAACGCTTTGAAAAAAGAATCGATCAAGCCTTAGGGTAAGCGTTTTTCGGGACGCTTGATGCCGGTGTCCCCGGTTCAGTGATCAGAGGTCAGGAATCAGGGGTTCGCCAAAAAGTGAAAACCTACACCCTATGCCCAAAAGTGAAACCCTACTTTTGGGCAGTTCGGGTTGGGCGGTTGGATTTACCAAAAAATCGCGGGACAACCTTTGGTTGGGGCGGAACGCACGACGCGAAGCAAAGTTAGTGGAGACCAAAACCCCGACGATTTTTTGTGGGAACGGCGGCGTGGATTCTGCGACTACGTTTGCTAAAGCAAACTGCGCGCTTAAATGACGGTGTTTCTGATACCTGACCTCTGATACCTAAAACGCCGAATCACTTTTGGGCGCTCAACCCATCCAAATAAACCTTAGCATCTAAGGCCGCCATGCAGCCCGAAGCCGCCGAAGTGATTGCCTGACGATACACGTGGTCGGCAACATCGCCCGCGGCAAACACGCCCGGAATCGACGCGGCGGTGGCGTTGCCCTCCCGCCCGCTTTTCACCGAAATATAGCCGTCGTTCATGTCGAGCTGACCGACAAAAAGCTCGGTGTTGGGTTTGTGCCCGATGGCAATAAAAACGCCGCGAACGGAAATCTCGCGCGTTTCGCCCGTCGTCACGTTTTTAAGCCGCGCGCCGGTCACGCCTGTGTCGTCACCCAAAACGGCGTCTAATACGTGTTCCCAATAGATGGAAACATTGCCTCCCCCTTGGGTTTTGGCGATCAGTTGATCGGACAACATCGGTTCGGCGCGAAAGCTGTGGCGACGATGCACCACCGCGACCGAACGCGCGATGTCCGACAAATACAAAGCTTCGCCCACCGCCGTATTGCCGCCGCCGACGACCAACACATCATCGTTTTTATAAAAAAAGCCGTCGCACGTGGCGCACGCGGAGACCCCGCGACCTTTAAACGATTCCTCAGAGGGCAAGCCTAAATATTGCGCGGACGCGCCGGTGGCGATGATCAGTGCGTCGCAGGTATAAGTGCCCATGTCGCCGGTCAAGGTAAACGGACGGCGCGTTAAATCTGCCGTGTGAATGTGGTCGAACACCATTTGGGTCTCAAAACGCTCGGCATGTTGACGAAAGCGTTCCATTAAGTCGGGACCTTGGACGCCGTTGACATCGGCAGGCCAGTTATCGACCTCCGTGGTGGTCATCAGTTGCCCGCCCTGCTCTAAGCCGGTGATCAAAAGCGGGCGCAAATTCGCGCGCGCGGCGTAAACGGCGGCGGTGTATCCGGCAGGACCGGAGCCCAAAATAATCAATCGCGCGTGTAAAGACATGTTTTTTTATTCCTCTTGGGTTGGTGGGTTAAGACTTTGGTCAAGGCTTTGAATTATAGCCAGTCACCGCCATCGCCGTGATCATAAATATTTATAGGTTTGATTGATTTTTCGGCGAGGTTCGGCAAAAAGGGCACCTTTTTGCCTCCCTCCCTTTAAATGCCCAAAAACGCGCGGGTGCGGTCTTCTTTGGGAGAGGAAAAAAAGGTTGAGGGCGTGCCTTCCTCGATGATTTCCCCGCCGTCCATGAACACCACGCGGTTGGCGACATCCCGCGCGAAAGACATTTCGTGCGTCACCACCACCATCGTCATGTGTTCTTCGGCAAGCGCTCTGATGGTGCGCAAGACTTCGCCCGTGAGTTCCGGGTCGAGCGCGGACGTGGGTTCGTCAAAAAGCATGATTTCCGGCTCCATCGCCAACGCCCGCGCAATGGCGACGCGCTGTTTTTGTCCGCCGGAAAGCCTTGACGGATAATCGTCGCGCTTTGCCCACAGCCCGACTTTATGTAAGAGCGCTTCCGCGCGCGGCATGATCTCGCTTTTCTTCATCTTTTTGACGATCATCGGCGCTTCGATGATGTTTTGCATGACCGTTAAATGCGAAAAAAGATTGAAGTGTTGAAACACCATGCCCATTTTTCGACAAATGCGACGCACGTCGGCTTCTTTGACGTAACGCGCCACACCGGTCTCGTCGGTCGCCACCAAGGTTTCGCCTTCGATGTCTATCGTTCCGCGATCAATCGTTTCCAAGTGATTCAAACACCGCAACAGGGTGCTTTTTCCGGAGCCGGAAGGCCCGATCACGGCAACAACTTCCCCTTGCGTGACCTGCAGAAAGACGCCTTTTAAGACTTCAACTTTTGCAAACGCTTTGTGCAGGTCGCGCGCGTTAATCATCGTACACGGCATAGCGTTTCTCCAAACGTTGTAATAGAAAAGTCAACACGGAAGTCATCACCAGATAGAAGACGGCCGCTACCAAAAACGGGACAATGATGAAGTCTCGACTGACGATGTTGGTGGCCACGCGCAGCAAATCGTTGATCGCCACCACATACACCAGCGCGGTATCTTTGACCAGCGTGATCACCTCGTTGGTCAAAGGCGGTAAGACACGCTTGACCACTTGCGGCAGAATGATGCGTCGCATGGTTTGCGGATACGTCAAGCCTAACACTTTCGCGCCTTCGTATTGCCCTTTGCTGATGGATTGAATCCCGCCCCTGAAAATCTCTGCAAAATACGCCGCGTAATTGAGCGAGAACGCGAGAGCCGCCGCCGTGAATCCGGGGAGGATGCCCGGCTCGCCCAGCTTGGGAAAAATCATCGGCAATCCGTAATAGACAAACAAAATTTGCAACATCAAAGGCGTACCGCGCAACACCCAAATATAAGTATTGGCGATTCCATTCACCACGCGATACGAAGAGACGCGGCAAAACGCCATGGCCAAACCTAAGGGCAAGGCGAATAACAAAGTCACCATGAAGAGTTTGATGGTGACCAAACTCCCCGCGCCGATTTGCCCCAACATGTTTAAAAACGATTCCATAGCCAAAGATGATGATGCTTGTAGGGTTGTTGTGATGGAGATGAACTCATAAAGCGAGCTTATTTCACCGTGACCCGAGCAAACCGTCTTTTGCCGGCTTGAATCACCAAAGAGGTTTCACCCGCGGGAATGATTTTATGTTTGTCCGTGACCACATCGCCGTTGATTTTTAAGCCGCGTTGGTCGATCAAGCGCAAAGCCTCTGAGGTGGACGCGACGATGTTTGCCTGTTTTGCGGCTTGCGCCACCGGTAATCCCGCGCCGTTGGTGTGCAGAATAACTTCGGGAATGTCGTCGGGAATTTCTCCGTG
>JAIRPA010000133.1 GCA_031257235.1 Burkholderiales bacterium
GATGGCGTCGGGGTCGTCAATGAAGCTCACCAAATCAAGATCGGTATCGGAAAGGTATTCACGCGCGAGGGGTTGATCGCGCACCCAATCAAACAGCCCGCGCCAAAACGCGCGCTCGACCAAGATGATGGGCGCGCGCGGAGCTTTGTTGGTTTGGACGATGGTGAGAATTTCGGTTAATTCGTCAATCGTGCCAAAGCCGCCCGGGAAGACAACATAAGCGCAAGAGAAACGCGCAAACATGGTTTTGCGCGTGAAAAAATAATTAAAGTTCAAAGAAAGATGTTGGTAGGGGTTTGCCGACTGTTCATTGGGCAACGCAATATTTAAGCCCACCGATTTTTTCTGACCGAAATACGCGCCGCGATTGCCGGCTTCCATGATGCCGGGACCGCCGCCCGTGATGACGTTAAAACCGGCGTCGGACAATTTACGCGCCACACGCATGGCTTTTTCGTACATCGGATCAACTTCCGTGACGCGCGCGCTACCAAACATCGCCACCGCGGGCATGATGTCAGAAAGGGCTTTGACGCTTGACGCAAATTCGCCCAAAACCGTGGCTAAGCGTTGCGCGTCTTTTTCGGGTTCAACCGTCAAAGAAGAAAATAGTTTCATTAAATAGTAATGAGGTTCGTGCTTATAAGAGGGGTAAGGTTATCATAACGCCGTCAAATATTCATGAACGACGAACACAAACAAGTCTTATTAAGGATTTTTATGGCGAATCTGCAACGAGGGTAGTTCGCCCCACTTCGTCGATCACCGTCAACACGCGAATATGAGCGATGCACGAAAACCGCGCACTTAAGTCTGCCGCTGCCGCGAAAATCCAAGCCTTTTCTTCTTGGGTCAACGGGGACGGAAAAATCCAATCCATTTCAACGCGGTCGTTCAAATAGTGAAGCATCATCTCCGGCATCGGGGGATTCGTGTTTGCCGAGATTCGGGCAAGAGCATCGGTCAACGCGGTGACGAGTTGATCGCGCGTCGGGAGGGTGGGATAAGTATGAGCTTCTTCCCCGGAGTCGTCTTCGGTGTCGATGTGCACCAACACGTCCAAGATTTGATGATGAATGGCGTCGCCCGCGTGTTTCAACCGCTCGCTTGCCGCAATCCCGATCAAATGAGCCTCTGACGCGCTGGCGCGACCGTCCACCATCAAATGAACATCAATCAGCACGTCGTCGCCCATGTAGCGCGTGCGCAGATCATGCACGTCTTTGACGCCCGGCGTCTCCAGCAAAAGGCTGCGAATTTTGGCGGTTTCTTCAAGCGATAATCCGCTGTCGGCCAATCGTTGCAAGGCTTTGAAAACAAAGGCTCCGCCGGTGCGGGCAATCATCAAACCGACCGCGGCGGCGGCAAGGGGATCCAAAAACGGCCATCCCATGAGATTGCCGGCAATCCCCAGCGCGACCACCAGAGAGCTGGCGGCGTCCGCGCGCGCGTGCCATGCGTTGGCCGCCAACATCGACGAACCCACGCGTCGCGCGACGGACAACATGTAACGAAACAATCCTTCTTTGGCGACCAGCGTAAAAAGCGCGGCGTAAAGCGCGATGACATGAACGCGGGGAATCTCATCGGGCGCCAAAAATTTTCTTCCGGCGACCAACAACATGCCGGCAGCGGCGACCATCAAAATCAAACCCAAAACAAGCGACGCCACGGTTTCAAAACGGGCGTGACCATAAGGGTGCATGGAGTCGGCGCGTTGACGGCTGACTTTATTGGCGGCAAGCACCACAAAATCGGCAATCAAATCCGAAAGAGAATGGAAGCCGTCGCTGATTAAAGATTGGGATTGCGCAAAAAGTCCGATGATGACTTGCGCGGTGGATAACACGGCGTTGACCGCCACCGAAATCCACGTGGATTGTGTCGCCGCGCGATGACGATCATCGAGCATGGGCTCTTCAACGGGAAAGCCCGTTTTTTGAGGTTGAGGCGTTGGCGTCATTTAAAAAAACAAGATAGAAAACGCGATGATTGAGGATGATACAACGCCGGCGAAAGAGAAAGTTTGTTGGGCAAACGAAGTTGGGGCATTGGCGGCATTTCGGGCGACTTTATGTCGCCCTTGCGTTTATTGATGATCGAGCGCGGGAACTTTGTACGAGACGGCGGGTCTAAACAAATAGCGGTTTAATTCCCGCAACGCGGTTTTGTACACGTCGCGCTTGAATTCGATCACGGCATCTAAAGGGACGTGATAATCGTGCCAACGCCACGCGTCAAATTCGGGCTTTTCCGTGGCGCGCAAATTAAAGTCGGAATCCCGCCCCAAAAACCGTAGCAAAAACCAAATTTGTTTTTGACCGCGATACGCGCCGCGCCACTCACGTTGTATCCATTGGCGCGGCACGTAGTATCGGAGCCAATCGCGCGTTCTGCCTAAAATGTGTACGTGTTCGGGTAAAAGCCCGACTTCCTCCCAAAGCTCCCGAAACATCGCTTGTTCGGGGGATTCGTTGGGGTCAATGCCGCCCTGTGGAAATTGCCACGAGTGTTCACGAATTCGTTTTGCCCAGAAGACATGATTTTTAGCGTTGGCGATCACAATAGCGACACTTGGACGAAATCCGTCTCGATCCAGCATCTTGCACCTGCAAAAAATAATTAACTGCCTCAATTGTTCCATAGAACGCTGTTTTTGAACAGGGGAATGCCTTATCGCTATGACGGGTTTTCGTGGTTTTGGCGGGGAGGCGAATTGGGCGAAACTCACCGAGCGAAGCGACGTGAGTGGAGACCAAATCCCCCCGATAAGCATCGTTGAGGAAAGAGGCGGATTGGGCGAAACTCACCGAGCGAAGCGACGTGAGTGGAGACCAAAACCCCCCGATAAGCATCGTTGAGAGGGTTGATGCGTGAGAGGTAAGTCTCGTTGAGGCGGATTGGGCGAAACTCACTTTGCGAAGCGACGTGAGTTTTTAGGTTTTCGTGCTTTTATCAGCCGGCTTGCGTAAAATTAAGTGGGAATTAAGAGTAAATCGGCATGCTCAACAAAGCAAAAATCGCTAACCTTAAATCAAGGACGGGCACATGAGGGTTTTACTGGTTGAAGACGATACTTCTTTGGGCGACACCATTTCCGAATGGCTCAAAATGGATGGTTATGCCGTCGATTGGGTGACGCGCGGCGATTTAGCCGATACGGCTTTACTCACGCATACCTATGATTGCGTGTTGTTGGATCGCGGATTGCCCAAACTCTCCGGGGACGCCGTGTTGAAAAAAATGCGCGATCGAAAAAGCACCACGCCGGTTTTATTCATCACGGCACGTGACGCCGTCTCTGACCGCATCGCAGGCTTGGACGCAGGCGCGGACGATTATTTAATCAAACCGTTTGATTTGGACGAGCTTTCCGCGCGAATACGCGCCGCCTTGCGTCGACATCATCAAAATCCTGACGCGATGCTTTCTTACGGCGGCATCAAAATCAATCCCAAAACCAAACAGGTTTGGCAAAACGAGACGCCGATTACTACCACTGCCAAAGAATTTGCCGTGTTGTACGCGCTGATGTTGGCGCAAGGCAGACCCCAATCTCGCGCACAGCTTGAAGAAACACTTTATGGTTGGGGTGAGGAAATCGGCAGCAACGCCGTCGAAGTTTATATTCATCACCTGCGCCGCAAATTGGGCGCGGACCGCATCGTCACGGTGCGTCCTTCCGGCTATGTGATCGCACCATGAGCGTTCAAAAAACCTATTCATTGCGTCGTCGCTGGTGGAGTGCCACCTTCATCATTCACCTTGCGTTTTGGATGATGGCGATTTTGGTCATCATCGGAACAAGCTGGCACATCGCCGAACGCATGGTCAAAGAGTCGCTCTTTGAAACGGGCATGTTGCTGATGTCCGCGCGTCAGGATTTTCAAGAACCCACACCCCTGCAAGAAGACGCGCCACCGCCGGCAGGCTCTCCTTTCGCCCCAGACTCCTCCGATATTCGCATCAGTCGATACGGCATCCAATATCAAATGCTTTTAGATAGCCGCATCGTTCACAAATCGCCGCGCGCGCCCGCCACGGCGTTTGCCACTTTTCCTGAAGACCGGTCGTGGATTCCGCCCTCGCCCAATCGCGGCAGAAATCTCGAAAGAAGGGCAAAACCCGACGGAAGTCCGCGGATGAGAAATCACGGGCTTATTCGCGGCTTTACCCGTGTCTCCATAGACGATCGCATGTGGTGGGTGTTTATCGTTAAAAATCCCGAAGACGGTTT
>JAIRPA010000180.1 GCA_031257235.1 Burkholderiales bacterium
ATCAAAATTCCTAAAAATACACTTAATGCAAAGAACAGGATGATCACACAATAGTTCCACCATTCCATAGAAAACTTATCCAGCTTTACTTAGTCACTCAAAGAGGTTATCTTGTCCCCAAAATCAGGAAAAACAAGCCTAGGGTTATCACAAAACACAGAATGGTGCGAAGTGCTCCCCATTTTTGATGATGCACGATGGTATCGCAAGATTTATCCCAAAAGGTGGTGCCGGTCTTGGTGAGTTTTCGATACGATAACAGTTGCGTGATCAACGAAACAAGAGGCAACATTAACCCTAAACCCGCAAAATACACATAAAACGATCGACGCAACGCGCGGGAAAAAGACAATAATTCTCCGTTGGGTTGGGTCACTTTAATGCCAAACAACCATTTAGCCGGAGTAAAACCCAACCATGAAAGAAATGCGGCTTCAACGGGAATCCAAAGCAAACCTAAAAGAATACCGCCAAAAAGAGTGGTCATCGACTGAAATGACGAGCCATCCTCTTCTATGATTTCAAGAATAACGGTCATTTTTTCCGGCATCAGTAAACCTAAAACGAAACTTACGATAACCACGAGAACAAAAAACAATAATAACCCTGCAGTAAGAAGGTCAACCGTTCGAGCCCAATAGCGTCGCCACGGGTGATAGTGCCCTCCCCAAAAACTCCGGCTTTGGTCAACGGGAGGGCTTTGCGTGACATCTACAGGCGTTTCTCTTTCGGGAAATGCGGTTTTAAAGTCTTCGTTAGTCATGGATTTTCCTATGCGAATGAAATGAAGATAAATAAGATAATTAATCAAACAATAAAATGCGACGATCGAAATGTGATCCGCGCCAGACCGGCTCCGGTTGTTTCACGTTCGCGCTGTACGTCACACTTTACCCGTCAAATGTAAACAAGCAATCAGCATTATCATACGCATGACGCACACAACCCGCAATCTCTCACACCGTCATTTAAGCGCAAGCGAAGCGTAGTCGCAGAATCCAAGCCCCCTTTATAAAAGGGGGTGGCAGGCGAAGCCTGACGGGGGTTTGCGCCCGAAAAAACAAAAACCGGATTGCGGATCAAGTCCGCAATGACGACGCGCTTTGCGCGTCCGCCGCCTTTGGCGACGTGGATTCTGCGACTGCGAGGCTTCCGCCTCTTGCGCAGAATGACGACCTCTGATCCCTGATCCCTGATCCCTGATACCCTGATCCCAGACTCACTTCAACATCTTTCGTCGAGACTCCACCTCTTCTATCGACACATCAAAAATAAATGAAAACTTTTCCGGCGACATGGCAGATAATTCAACGCGATGTTGTTCCCACCATTCATCAGAGAGCGTTTCAGGAGGGATCAATCGTCGAGACTTAGGCATGTTTGTTTTCTTTGCTTTTGGCTTATGGCTCTTTCCGGGAGTTTGTCCAATATCAAATTTGTGACGCCAACCGCAAAGTGTCGCAAAACTGATCGGCAGATCCGCTTGCGTCATGTCCGGGCATTGTCGCAAATATTGCGCGAGCTCTTCCGTCAATATAATGGATCGAGACGCTCGGACGCCTTCATCGAGTGATGAGCCGCGTTTTACATCAAACCCATGCTTTGTCGGCTGAGTTTTACGCACCAGATAACGCCTGCCCCTAATGTCTGTGACAATTTCAGGGTTCAAAAGAGCGTGATGCGCTTCGTACTGCCGGCTCCATAAAAGAAGCTGACTTCGGCTTACCGGTAAGTCTGCCTCTCGGATGTCTTTGAGTCCAAACAAATAGCGCGCAATTTCTTCCGTCAAGATAAGATACTTCTTCCCTTTGTTGTATCGATCATTCACGGGTTCGCCAAGGTTGATGCTAAAACCCTGTTTTGTTCGTTTGGAGGAAACCACATACCACTGTCGACCAAAAACGTCTTTGACCACTTCCATATTGGGCTTTAAGCCGGGAAAGCGCGCGCGGCACCGCTTGCGCCATTTGTAAATCGTATAAGGACAAACCGGCAGTTCGGCTTCTTTAAGATTGACTAATCCGCACACATAACGGGCAACATTCTCCGTTAAGATCATGGATAACCGTTTTCCATGAGCGTTATCTTTTGCAATGCCGACCTTGATGTCAAACCCGTGGATTGTGGGACGAGACTGAA
The DNA here is from genome assembly GCA_031257235.1 of Burkholderiales bacterium. Lineage (GTDB taxonomy): Bacteria > Pseudomonadota > Gammaproteobacteria > Burkholderiales > Casimicrobiaceae > UBA931. Next base: position 2,140 of record JAIRPA010000180.1, read on the forward strand.
ATACCCACCACTCCACACCGTCAATATCGGTAATTGTTTTAGTCGTCCCTGTTTTGGTGAACATATTGGAATTCAAAACATATATTTGAGGTATCAGATCAAGTCAATGCCCCAAAAGGCATGTCGCGCTAGAAAATCGTTGTTTCTATATAAAAACGGACGGCACTCCATGATTTTGGGGGGAGGCAACATCGCCAAAAAGCTATGATGCCTTTTGCCGGAAACCTCCCGAAAAACCTCCGATTATTTCTTCTTTGATTTTTCCGCCGCCGCCGCTGCTGTTGCCTGCAACATTTGCTCTAACTGGTCTTTGGGAAGCGCGCCCGGAATCACCTGACCATCTGCAAACACCAACCCCGGCGTGCCGCGAATGTTATAACGCTTTGCCAGATTTTGAACGGTTTCGATCGGCACTTTACAATCCCCCGCGTTTTTGGGGAGTTCCTTAGACGCAAAATAGGCTTCCCATGCTTTTGCGCGATCAGGCGCGCACCAAATTTTTTTCGATTTGGACACCGCGCTGGGATGCAATTCTTCTAACGGATACATAAAAGTATAAATGGTCAGATTTGTCATCTCTGAAAGCGTTTTTTCAAGCACCGCGCAATACGGGCAATCTAAATCCGAAAAAAGATAAAGGACGCGGGAACCGTCTCCTTTCACCCGCTTGAAAGATGCCTCCAACGGCAGCGACGCCACATCCACGTTAAACAGCTCTTTCATGCGTTGCTCGGTGACATTCACGCGCTCTTGGGGCGATCGACTGATGTCCAAAATCTGACCTGCAATCAAATGCGTGACCTCGCTGTTGGTATAAATGAGTTGCCCCTCCACCACGACTTCGTAAAGCCCACCCAATAACGATGTTTTAATCACGCGATCAATCGGCGCGCCGGGAATTTTTTGTTCCAATTTCTGTTTGACTTTTAACTCATCGTCCGTCATCTTGACGGCTTGTTGCGCAGAAGCACCATTGACGACGACCATCAGCGCGACGATCGCGCCCAATACTTTCCAAAAATTCAGTTTCATGTTGACCTCGTTATATTCGATTCGTGAGACGCAAAAAATACTCTGCGCCATTGTGATTGATTCTGTCCGTGTTGAAAATCAGATGATGTTACGTTTGAGACAAATCTAAAGTTTCAATGACATGGTTTTGATTTGTATAAATACAAATGTCCCCCGCGATTTTTAAAGCCTCTTTGACAATTTGATCCGCAGGCAGCTGCGTGTGCTCCATCAACGCACGTGCCGCCGCTTGTGCATACGCCCCGCCGGAACCAATGGCAACAATACGATTCTCCGGCTCCAGCACATCCCCGTTGCCCGTGATGATGAGTGACGCCGTAGCATCGGCAACCGCCAACATAGCCTCCAAACGACGAAGGATTCTGTCTGAACGCCAATCTTTGGCAAGCTCCACGGCGGCTTGCGTCAAACGCCCTTGGTGCATCTCCAGCTTTGCCTCAAACCGCTCAAAAAGGGTGAAGGCGTCAGCGGTTGCCCCCGCAAAACCGGCCAGCACGCGCCCCTGATACAAACGGCGAACCTTACGCGCGGTCGCTTTGACCACGATATTGCCCAGCGTCACCTGACCGTCGCCGCCCAAAGCAACTTTGCCGCCGTGCGCCACCGATAAAATCGTTGTTCCGTGAAATTCAGACATATACTTAATAATGTGTTCAATAAAAGGAGAGGCGTTGTTAAAGCATCATGGCGAGCAAGGATTCGTCACTCTGCAAGCCCGTCAAAACGGTTTTTGTTTTTTTGCTGTCTCGCCGGTGACAATAAAGAGGCGGATTCTTGATGGCTCGAAGATAAAGACCTTTGCAAGGCTGTTATAGATCGCAAAAAACCCGCAAAGGTCTTAAACCGATTGTTTTATCTGTGCCGACTAAACATCCTCGAAGGTAAACCCACCAATAACAAAAGAGACAATACAATCGGCGACGTTCGGATAAACCGCACAACCTTCTTTGCGGTTTCCGCGCGCGAAACCTGATTGACCAACGCGCCGCCAAAAGCAAAATCCACCCGCAAAACGTCGTGCATGTCCACGATAATCGTATCGTGCGTTCCCATAAAAGTTTTAAATTCTTCCAACTGCGGCGCACGATTGCCCTGCATCGCGCCCTTCCAAACCAAGACATTGGGCGCGGGCTCAATTTCAAAACCAAGAGGATCCTCAACATGATCGCCCTCTTTTCTCTGGCGCTCCAAAATTTCAGGTTTGACCGGCGACCATGCCGGCGGAGAAAGCTCAAACCGAACCGCAAAATCAAACGCACAACGTTCAAACACTTCTTCTTCACCGCGCCACTGCAAAAGCTCCAACAACAGCAACCAATAACCCTGCCCTTTTTTTCCGGGCGCCTGCTTGATGCGCGTTTTCAACGCCGCCACCAATTTTTCAGGCCAAGGACCAATGATGGTTTTTTGCAGTTTTTGACGGGCAACTCTCAATAAATCGCCCAAAATCGCCGCGCCTTTTTCGTCCACCAGCGTGACTTGGCGCAAGTCCAAACGGTAAATCGTCTCCGGCAAAACATTTTCCAAGACTTTGTCGATCTGCGTTTTTAACTCTTTACAATCTTCAACCACGTCACCGCGCAGGAAAATCGGCACGTTGTCCGTTTTTTTCTCGGAGGTTATCGCCGCGGTTTCATTCGACGACTCGTTGCGCGCCACCCAAATCGGCGGCGATTGCTCAAAACGAACCGCATACTCCATCCCCATGCGCTCGAAAGCGTCACGGTTGCCGGTTTGCTGGTAAATATCGAGCAAGGCGAGCCACACCAAAGGAATTTTTGCGGTTTCAGGCTCGGATGAAATGGCTTCCTCAAGCACCGTGCGCGCCGCGTCCGACTGCCCGCTGGCGTGCATCAACGCGGCGGTTTCTAAAACGGCGGAAAGCCCGGAGGACATCGAACCGCCAACCCACGCCGCCGATCTCGGCGGAACAC
>JAIRPA010000185.1 GCA_031257235.1 Burkholderiales bacterium
TATAAAAATCGGCAAAATGATGTTGCACGACTGTATAAAAACAAGCAAAAGCCTTGTGAGCCCGGTAAAACCTAATACCCGACTATCCGTCACGCCGGACATAAAAATTCCGGACACCAGCAACACAAAGAGTAAAGAATAAGCGATGAACCATTTGGAACGAAACGATTCCAAAATATCAAGTTTGATGATGGCAAGTAAGGGTTTCATGGTGTGTTTTTATGTGTGGAATTCATTGTGTCGTTCAACGGAGCATTCATGCGCCGTTTTTCGTCACGGTGGCGAATCAAGTGTTCTAAAACCTCATTTTGCGTGAGCCGGGTTTTATCTTGAGAGATTTTTTCCGGTTGGGAAAATGCCGCGATGCCAAAAGCCATGGAAGTCACATAAGGCGTGGCAAAAAAAGCATCGGTGTGCTTGATCCATTGACCCTCTTGACCATCGGTGAGATAAATGATGGCGCGGTCTTTCCAAGGGACGTGATTTTCATCCAACCACAAAAACGCGCAGCCGAGATCGTCGAAGTAAAGAGCATCGCCGGTGTCGGGGTTGATGATTTGCGCCGAATGGAAGTGATCGCTGATTTGCATCCCGCAACGGGCACACACGTCTTTGTCCCAGCGAATGGGTTTCGGGTCAAGCGAGATTTTTCTTTGGCACGAAAGCATCCAAGGCGTGATGACCAGGAAGGATAAAAAACGACGGCGCGTTGTTATTTGGTTATAAGAGAACATCTTTGACCACCTTTCCTAAATCAAGTTCAATAGAGCGTTTCACAACATTTGAAACTTCTTCGATGCGATGACTGATGAAAATCATCGTTTTATCACGACAACGATTGTCCGACAATAATGACCTGAAACGATCACGTGCCACCACATCAAGGTTTGCCGTCGGTTCGTCAAAGATCAATATCGGCGAAGATCGCGCGAAAGCAATACTGATCAAGACTTTTTGTTTCATCCCACCGGATAATTTGTAAAAAGGTTTGTGGATGTGCGCGTTGACGTCTAATTCAAAGTAATCGCAATAAGAACGAATGGTGTTGCGATCACAGTCGGTGACATCTGCGCAATAGTCAAAAAGTTCTTTGACCGTATAACGCAAGGGAGGCGGCAATTGCGGCACAAATGCAATATGCTCTAACGCGCGCACGCGATTTTTAAAGGGCGCAAATCCCAACACCCGAACTTCACCGGAGGAAGGTTGGTATTCTCCGAGGATGCAACGAATCAAGGTGGTTTTGCCGGCGCCGTTTTGCCCTAAAATAATCAACCTTTCCCCTGACGTAATTGTAAAGCTCACGTCAGATAATATATTTTGATTGCCCAGCGTTTTGGACAAATGAGAAAGTGTAATCATCGTTATCACCAATCTTTGAGTTTATTGCCGAACGACAACGCCTGTGTGCGACACCGATCGACACATCTGCCGCAAAGCGTACAATCCGTTAGGGTAATGTATCGTGACTTTTGATCGTTGGCGTGAAACACAGGGGCGAGGGCTTCCGGCACATGGCACGCCGAAAGACAATCCCCGCATCGGGTGCATTTTGAAGGTTTAGCTTTGATTTTGATCATGGAGAGTTTGTTTAATAATCCGTAAGTGGCGCCGACAGGGCAAAAAGATCGACACCATAAACGTCTTGAATAAAAGACTTCCACTAAAAATACAAATACAACCCATAAAATGGAGAAAGAAAACCCGTAAATCAGGCAACGGGAAATAATACCCACCGCATTAAAAAACTCAAAAACCAACACGCCGGTGACCATATTTAAGATTAAAAATAAAGCCAAAAGATAATATTTGGTATCAAGCGGCAAACGCGGATGCTTTTGAATGATTTTACGTTCGATAAGCCGCAAGTGTATCCATTCGCCGATTTCACTCAAAAGCCCATAAGGACAAACCCAAGAACAAAACATCCTGCCGCCTAAAAAAAGATAGATCAATACAATGGAAGCAGCGCCGATGGCAAGATTCACAGGAAGGGTTTGTGCCGACACCCAAACTTCAAGACACACAAAAGGGTCGATTAAATGAAAGCCGACAAAGCGAGACCCGACCAGCGACCCTTCCAATATTTGAATATCCGCCCGATATGAAAAAACAAACAATAACGCACACAAAATCACCGCCACAAACCGATAAAAGCGAATGCTCAAACAAGAGTGATTGCCTTTTACGGCAACAAAGGTTTGAAGAAAAGATTTTTCTTTTCGGGCGGCGTTGTCGGGCAGCGTGACGGGCATGATGGTGACTACCTGAATTTGGAGATTTCATCAGCCAAACGCGCCAATTCTTCATCGGAAGTGTTATTTAAAATGCCGCGCATCATGGTATTGGGCACTTGATTGTTTTTATACTTCATAAGAATGGCAAAATTTTCGTCTTGGGTTTTTCCGACGATGGGCGCGCCGATTTGACCGCGTCCGTCTCTGCCGTGACACGCCGAACATTTGACGGCGTAGAGATTGGATCGCGTTTGGGTTTCCGCCGCTTTTTTGATCGCTTTGAGGGTGTCTTCCGCCGATAGGTTTTGGGGATCGGGAGGGGTATCGGCAGAAGGTTGCGGTGTCAAGGATTGAGACGGCGCAATCACGCCGGCAGGGGTGGGGGTACTCCCCATGAAGGCTAGAGAGAGCGTATAAACCAACGCAACACCCACCCCTATGAGCCCCATCGTGCCAAAAAGTGTTCTTGGGCTCATCGACGTTGTTCCTCACGGACTTCTTTGTTGAATTTGGCGATGTCGTCGGCAATGAAACGGATTTCCGTGTTGTCCATTTGTTGGATGAGTTGGCGCATCAAGATGTTACTTTCTTGGTCGGTTTTGTAGCGAATAATTTTATCGTAAACTTCATCGCCGGTCTTGGTTAATAAAGAAGGTCCAATCACACCATTGGAGTATTTGTCGTGACAGGCAGAGCATTTTACGATGAAATTTTTGCTTAATCGCTTTGCGCGTAAACTCTGATGAATGGAGGCAAAAGGCTGATTGCGGATCACCACATAAGGCGCGACGGATTTTGACTCTTGGGTTTCTTCACCGGACGGCGCGTAACGGATGATGGTTTCGCCTTTGACATCGTAGCCTAAAAAGGTTTCGGCGTTGGCAGTGACGGCAGGGGCGGGATGCTCCGGCGCGATCACGGTAATTTTTCCTGCCGCTTCGGGGGCTACGGTTGGGTCGGCGGGCTCTCCGCAACCGACACAGAAAAGTGCGGTCATACCCATAAGGGCGGAAACATTTCTAATCACGTAAGTTTTCATAAACACTCGCATAAGTTTTTCGAGGAATCATTCTAATGATTTGCGGAGGGCAGAGTTCGGCGCAGACCCCGCACCCCACACAATTTTTGCCGATTTCCGGGATAAAATTTTGCATGGTGATTGCCGAAGTTTTATCAGGGTAGGGGCAATGATCTAAACACAAAGTACACGGCTTGCCGACGGCGGCATTGAGCTGATTTGCCAAGTCTTTCTCGACATCGCTTTGATTGCCATGCGCAATGAGACGATCCACCATGGTTTGCGTGACCGGTTCTTTTTGATAAGAAAGACATTGACGGGGGTTATCGACCACCGCAATGCCCATTTTTACTTGACGCGCTTCGGTCACGTCGTGCGATAAGGCGCCCGAAGGACACGCCAACACACAGGGAAGTAAATCGCACAAATAACAACCGCGGCGCAGAGGATCAACGATGGGCGTACCCACGGCAAGCCCTTGATCGGCATCTAGCAGGATTAAACTGTGGTAAGGACAAACTTGGACACATTGTCCGCATTTGATGCACGACGCCAAAAAGGCTTGTTCATCGGCAGCGCCCGGCGGACGTAAGCGGCTTTCCGAATGCGCCAAGCGGGCAAACCAAAACGCGCCGCCCGAATAGATGCCCGCAACCAAAAGAGCAATCATGCTTTTCTGAAAGGTTCGCCGATTAACGCGCATGGTCAGGTCTCATCATGGGTTTGGGGTCAGAGGCAATATAATCCGGTTCGGAAAAGGGCATCAGTTTATAAAGAAAGTTCAACAAACTCATCACCGGTGAGCCATAAAAGAATTTAACGGAAGGGCGATAACTCCACATTTTGTCTGCATAAGCAAATTGTTCGTGCGGGGTATCTCCGTATCCGTCGCGGTTGCGGTCGAATCCTTCGTAATTGTCCCAATAATTGTTAAACCAGCGATTAAGATCAAGCCGCGATTCGGGCGTATCGTTGGCAACATCGTCGATGTTCCCTTTAAAAAGATTGCGCTCAAAATCACTGCCCAAGAGTGTGCCGTGCATTTGGATGGCGATGGTGTTATAAGATAGTCGATTGCCGATAAAACGGTTGACGGTGTCGGGTTGATACGGAGACTGATCCAAATATAATCCTCTGGCGTTATACATTAAGTGATTGTCTTCTACCTTACAATCAGAGACTTCTTTCATGCCGATACCGATACCGAAGGCGTCAGAGGCGTGAGTGATGATGTTGTTGGAGACGTTGCTTCCGTGACTGTACATCATAAAAATTCCGACAGAGTTATGCTCATAACGGTTGTGCGTGACCACATTGCGATCTGCGTACATGAAGTGTAGCGCGTAACGGGAATCCTCTCCCCGATTGTTTTCGATACGATTCGCGCTTGAATACCACAAAACATTGTCGCGGACGTTTTGGGTGACATTGCCGCGGATTATATTGGCGTGACTGTACCATAGCCGGATGCCGTCACCTTTTAAGCCGGATGAAAAAGGCTTGGAGGTTATCGTATTGTTTTCGATAAGACTTTTATGAGTACCTTCAAAATTGACGCCGAATAAGCAATCGCGCAAGGTTAAGTTTAAGACTTTAACGTTGTTGGCGTTGATCACCGCCACGCAAGCGTCAATACTTTGATGAGAATCGCCGCTGCCTTCCACCGTGATGCCGGAGAGCGTGACGTGATTGGCGGTCACACGGATCACGGTTCCGATGCCGTTCCCGCGAATGACTGCCCCTTTTTCTTCGGCAATCAATGAGAGTGGTTTATCAATGTGTATCGCGCCCCGGTAAAGCCCACGGGAGAGTTTTAGGGTGCTGCCTGCCGCCGCGCGGTCAATGGCGTCTTGCAAAGGATTGGGGGAGAGCGGTTGAGCGTGAGCCCAAATCAAAGCCATGAAGCCCCCTAAAAACACTCCCCCTTTTGTGAGCAAAGGCATCATTGTTTTTGTTCCCGTGTTCGAGCCAAAAACGCCATCGCGCTTAATACGGCAATGATAACTAATATATAAAAACCGATGGAAGGATAAGAATGCGTGGTAAATTGCGCGACCTTGCCGTCGCCCAACGCGGTGGGCATGAAGGGCTTGACTTTAAACATTCCCCATTCCTGCAAATGATGACCATACCAATAGAGCCAACCACTGTAGATTGCAAAAAAGCCTAAGGGAAAGAAAA
>JAIRPA010000195.1 GCA_031257235.1 Burkholderiales bacterium
GTGAGGGTTGCTCGTTTTAAGCGCAGATGAATCCACGTTTAAAAACACGCCTATTTTTTTGTAAAGACTTCACCACCAAACACTATGTCTGATATTTCTTCTTTTGATTTGGCTCGCGCTTTTTCGTCCGCGAGAATACTGGTCATCGGCGACGTGATGTTGGATCGCTATTGGTTTGGCGACGTGAATCGCATCTCGCCGGAAGCGCCCGTGCCGGTGGTGCGCGTGCAACGGGAAGAGACAAGACCCGGAGGCGCTGCCAACGTGGCGCGGAACATTGCCTCCCTTTCCGGTAAAACCTTGTTGCTTTCCGTGATTGGCGAGGACGAAGCAGGCAATCTATTGACCGAGCTCTTGCGCGATGAGCGCATAGAAACGTGTTTTACGTGCGATGCCGATTTTGTGACCACCGTGAAGTTGCGCGTCATTGGGCGTCAACAGCAATTACTGCGTATCGACTTTGAAGCGCCGCCGTCGGGGGCGTCTTTGGTTGATAAATTGTCCGATTACGAGCGTCATCTTCCTTCGTGTGATGTCGTGATTATTTCCGATTACGATAAAGGCGCATTGGTGCATGTGCACACGATGATCGAAAAAGCGCGACAACATCATCGTCCCGTCTTGGTGGATCCTAAAGGCGCGAACTGGGAAAAGTATCGGGGCGCTTCCATGATTACGCCCAATCGAGGGGAGCTTTCTGCCGTCATCGGCACCTGGAACAGCGAATTGGAATTACAAAGCAAAGTATTGGCGTTGCTGTCCGCGCTTGAAATCGAAACCTTGTTACTCACGCGATCGGAAGAAGGGATGACGCTTTTTCAACACGGTTGCGCCATCAATGTTCCGACGCGCGCGCGTGAAGTGTTTGACGTGTCAGGCGCGGGGGATACCGTGATTGCCGTTGTAGGGTTGGCGCTTGCGGCAAAAATGCCGCTGATTGACGCCGTGCAACTTGCCAATAAAGCGGCGGGCATCGTGGTGGGGAAATTCGGCACGGCAACGTGTACGTTGGGCGAATTGGCGGCCGAAGATTGATGATCGGTTAAGGTTCGGCAAAAAGTCAAATTCTACTTTTTGACGGTGAAAAATCATGTGCCGAACTTGAACCCTGACGATTTTTTGTAGGCAAGGCGAACACAGACCACGCCTCCGATCAAGAATCAGAAACACACTTCATCAAATTTTGGGAGAAGGATAACAAATTCAAAAAACAATCAGATACTTCACAATGAATAAATTATTTTTATGTTTTGCGGCAATATTCTTCTTTGCTTTTTATGCGTGTGGTGCGTTCGGAATGAACGAGCCTAATGCTCTGGATCGCTGTCAAACGGCTGTGGATGATGATGGTTTTGATGATGTAAAAACGCTTCTCGCAAGGGTATTCAAGCTCTCACCGAAAACCGCAAAGGCTTATATTGGTCGGGGGAGGGTCTATTTAGCCGAGGGCAACAATGATCTTGCTATTGATGATTTTACCCAAGCGATCCGACTCAACCCAAACGATGCAAGTGCGTATAACTATCGTGGTTTTTCGCAATATACTAAAACATATAGTCTTGAAGACATTGAACGTGCTGTTGCTGATTATAATTTGGCAATTCGGCTCGATCCGTCTTATGTTCCCGCCTACATCAATCGGGGTCATGTATATAGCGGTAAAGCAAGTGTTTATGGGCAAAAATCCTTCTATCCATTGGCGGTCGAAGATTTTAATAAAGTCGTCGCGCTTTGCTCAGTATCGTCAGACGCTTATATTTATCGTGGGAAGATGTATCTCTGGAACAAACGTTATGATAAAGCCTTGGCGGATGTTAATCACGCGATTGAGCTTGATCCGAAAAACATAATTGCTTATGTTGTCCGATCGAATATACATATACATACGAAAGATTATCAACTCGCAATTGAGGATTACAACAAAGTAATTGATCTTTATTCAATTTTTAGCCCATTTGAAAAATGGGAGGTGTATCGTGATAGAGGTATAGTCTTTTATAGGCTCGGAGAATTCGATCATGCGCTTGCGGACTTTAATAAAGTGCTTGAGTTAGACCCCAAGAATAAAATAGTATATTTTAATCGTGGTTTGGTGTATTACAAGCAAGGGGACTATGATCGAGCCATTGCGGATTTTGATCTGAATTGTAAGTTTTATCCAAAACATAAAGAGGCATATTTTGTTCGTGGTCTTGCCTATAAGAAAATGGGAGACCATGCCCGCGCCAAAGAGGATTTTAATTTTGTCGTTGAACTTGATCCAAAAAACAAAGAGGCGAAAAAAGAAATCTTGTTGTTGAAATAATCAGTGTTGACCCATGAGTGGAGACGAAATCCCAAAGAGTAGCCGTTTCTTTGGGCGTTCTTTCTAGTTTTTGCCGAACCTCAAAGCGCGGAGCGCGTTTAAAACGACGATCAACGAAGAAAGAGACATTCCGATTGCGGCGAACAGGGGCGTGACCCAACCCAACGCCGCCGAGGGAATGGCCAAGAGGTTGTAGCCTGCCGCCCAGATCAAATTTTCTTTGACGATAGAAAGCGTTTTTTGGGCGCAGATAAAGACCTCCGTTAAGCGCGGCAATTCATCCGACAAAATCAGCACATCCGCCGTCCATTGTGCCAACGAAGTCGCGCTACCCAAACTGACCGAAATTTGCGCTTGCGCCAGCGCGGGCGCGTCGTTGATGCCGTCGCCGATCATTGCGACGACCTCGTGATTGTTTTGCATCGCTAAAATTCGGTCGCGCTTTTCTTCGGGCATCAAACCGCCTTCGGCAACATCTATGCCCAAATCACGCGCCACGGCTTGGGTGATGACTTCACGGTCGCCCGACAGTAACACCGTTTTGATGCCCATTCGGGAGAGTGCGGCAATGGTCTCTTTGGCGTTGTCGCGCAGCGTATCGGAAAAGGCAAACGCCGCCACCATGGTGTCTTGCCGTCCTAAAAACACCACGCTTTTGTAGTGTTCGGCCGACACAATCTTTTCCGACAAAAACGAGGGGATCGGATTTTGGCTCACAAACGAGGCACGACCAATGCGCCATGCTTGTCCGTCGATGATGCCTTCGATGCCCAAACCCGGATGGATGGTCGATGAAGTCACCTCAACCTCGCTTTGGGGGGTAGGGTCGTTTTGAATGTTGTCCATCGCTTGGGCGCGAAAGGCGACGGCGATCGGATGTTCGGAACGAGCCTCCAACGCGCGCGCCATGCCGGTGTAACGATGAAGGTCGGCATCGTTTTCGGTGAATACGTCCGTTAAACAAATACTGCCTTTGGTGAGGGTGCCGGTCTTGTCGAACACCATCGTGGTGACGCAAGACAAGGCTTCCAAAGCATCCGAGCGGGATAATAAGACGTGCCTTTTTCCCAAGGCACCCGCCGCCGCGGAAAGCGCCGCGGGTGTGGCCAACGAAAGCGCGCAGGGGCAGGAGATGACCAAAAGCGCGAACACGGTGGATAAGGCGCGATCCGGCGCCAAGATGCCCCACACGATGCCGACCACCACGGTCAAAAGCAGGAGCGCGCCGACAAACCAAGAGGCGACGCGGTCGGCTAACTTGGCGACTTTCGGACGCTCGGAGGACGCGCGATCGACTAATCGCAAGATGGTGGCAAGCCTTGTGCCTTCGCCGGCGGCGGTCACGCGCATCACCAAGGCGTTTTCGCGGTTGACCGATCCTGCAAATGCGGAGTCATCAGGCTTGATCCCGCGCGGAAAACTCTCGCCGGTCAACATGGCTTCTTCAACGTGGGACGTGCCTTCAACGATGATGCCGTCTGCCGGCACCACCGCGCCCGCCCGAATTAAAACGATGTCTTCCGCGATGAGCGACGAGGCGGTGACGGATTCGGTCGCGCGACGCTTGATTTTGTCGACAAATCTTTCGGCCACCAAGGGTTTT
>JAIRPA010000210.1 GCA_031257235.1 Burkholderiales bacterium
GGTGAATCTGATTCATCAATGGGGGAAGATGAATAACGATACGTCAAAGATTACTCTATCCAAACGGCGTTATCAATCATGAACGCAACCTTTTACGCGATGTTAAGACAGGATTCGCCCAAAAGCGTTTCGGATGTCAGAGGTCAGGAATCAGAAACTCGTCATTGCGGGCTTGACCCGCAATCCGGTTTTTCCGCCGTTCCCTACAAAAAAGGATCAGGCTTTGCCTGTCCTTTTTTGCTGACTTTATCCGGCAAAAAGTATCACTTTTTGCCGTCGAGTGTAGTTTTTTACTTTTGGGCGAATCCCGCGCATCCCAACGCCACACGCTCGACCCGCGCGTTGCCGCTGATCGAAAACACCACATGGATGGCGTCCTCCTCCTTGCCGCAAACCGTGAACGTTCCCATTTGCAACGCGCCGGTAATGGTTTGCGGTCTGCCGTCCCCTAAAAACGAAACATATTTTTTTACCGGCGTATTGCCTTTAGCGGTGGCGGCAGAAAAGTTGTGGATTTGCACGTCAATGAGTTCTTCGTTTTCTTCTCTGAGAGCGTTGGAATTATTGTCCTCAAACATGATCCACCCTTTTTCCCACTGCTCGCCCAAACAGGTGGTGCCGTCCAAGGTTGGGCATACGGTGACGCGTTGATTTCTTTTCATGGCTTCGATGCGCGCGCGTGCCATTGTGTCTTTGAGTGCGTGCGCCAAGTTGTAAGTCTGTTGACGCTCGACAATGCTCATCACGGAAGGAACACCCACCACGGTGAGGATGGCAAAAATAGATAAAGTGATCAGGATTTCAAGGGCAGTGACGCCGCGCGAGATTGTCGGAGGCGGCGCGCCAAACCAAGGCAAGGGAGGATGAATGCTGTAAGGGGTAAGAAAGATTCCAAAAAAAGTGTTATTGATATTGTGTCGATAAAATGCCATCCACCTGCCTTGACCAAAAAACGGATTAAAGAAGTTCGGTCAAGTTACCTGACTTGTCGGGAGTAGGCAAAAATTGTTTCAAAAGTGTCAACAAAAACGCTTGTCTCGCACAGTCATCAGGCAGGGTCGGCGCAATAGGCACGGATCACGCAAACCTCGCAATGAGGTTTGCGCGCGGTGCACACATAGCGTCCGTGCAAAATCAGCCAATGATGCGCGTCTTTTTTATATTCGTCCGGCACGGCTTTTAATAAAGCGTCCTCAACCTCGCGGACATTTTTGCCGCGCGCTAACCCCGTTTTGTTGGCGACACGAAAAATATGAGTGTCGACCGCAATGGTGGGCTCGCCAAAAGCCGTGTTTAACACCACGTTGGCGGTTTTTCGCCCCACGCCCGACAATTTTTCCAAATCTTCGCGCGTGTTGGGGACAATCCCTTGATGACGCTCGATCAATTGCGCGGAAAGTTCAATGAGGTGTCGCGCTTTGGTTCGGAAGAGTCCGATGGATTTAATCTCGTCGGTCAAACGTTCCACGCCAAGCCGCAACATTTTTTCGGGCGTATCGGCTTTTTTAAAAAGAAAGGGCGTGACTTTGTTGACGCTTTTGTCGGTGGCTTGCGCGGACAACACCACCGCGACCAATAATTCAAACGGCGTTTTAAATTGGAGTTCCGTCGTGGGCGAAGGGTTTTCGGCTTTAAGCCGCGCAAACAGTTGGCGAACGGTTTTGGGAGTCATGGCAGGTGGATGAGTGAGTGGTCAAAATCCATCAAGGAGCGATAGGGGAATGTCGACGGCGCGCCCGCGCCGCCGCCAATGCCGCCTCAATTTCGGCTTTGCGTTGGCGTTGGATGACATCGGGCGCGACGCATGAGACGGTGGGATCAGGCGGAGTTTCTTCTTTTGTTTGCGACAAAAGCCGGGTTTGTCGCCGTTCATAGCGTTTTTTTGCCGCGCGCGCGTCAGATAAGCTCCATGTCGAAAAATCGGCTTTGGGGGTTAAGCAGTCGACGGGGCAGGCGTCCACGCACAAGCCGCACCCGCTACACCATTCATCAATCACGCGATGTTCCGCACGGCGCGCGCCGGAGAGCGCGTCAATCGGGCAGGCTTTCAAACAACGGGCGCAACCGATGCAGGCAGACACATCAAGGCTTATTCGTTGAATCGGGAATGCCGGCGGGTCTGCCAAGGTTTCCAAATAGCGGGCAAGGGCAGGGTTAGATGCCGGGACGCATTGTTGCGGCGTGGCTTCAAAGCAGGCCAGAGCGCGCGCAAAATGCGCACAATCGGGATACCCGCAACGACGACATTGAAACTGCGGCAAGAGCGCGTCAATGCGTTGTGCCTCCTCGGTGTGCGTGATCTTCGGCGCGATGAAGTCGCGCATTTTAAAAAGGGTAGAAGCCGTCATGGATGAGCGCGGTGGTTGTGATCAAACGTGGATTGGGCGAAAAGTTGTCAAAGACGCGCTATTGTAGATGAGATTGTCTCAACGCCGCGTCAAAAAAGGTCAGGCAAAAGCTGTGTCATCAGGACGGGTTGCCGACGGGACTAAAGAAAAGCCCATCCTTCAGGGAGTGAGAGGATGAGCTAAAGGGAAAATATCGAGCTACAAATTAACGGTGACAAGTCATTTTGTTTCGATAGACCTACAACAAAGCAATCTTGATACCAAGTAAAAAACATCTTATAAATCAACGGGTTATTTGGACTTAAATCAAAAGAGCATCATTTGGGGCAAAGGACGGCGTCAACTTTTGGTCATACTGTCGGTTAAAACAGACGCAAATTTGGCAAAAAACAGAAGGCTATTGAATTTAAACGGTTTTTTATATCCAAAAAAACGACATTTTGGGAAAGAGGCGAATCTTCGCCACTTGTTTGTCATCGTCGTCCGGTGAGGTTCGGGGGAGGTACAAAAGTTTTTGGGGGTAAAAAAGGGGAAAAGAGGCGGATAAGCTGTGGATAAGCCGTGAATGATTGGGGATCGTTTGGGGATAACTTGGGAATAACTTGGAAAAAAATCGACATTTGAATATAAAAACCGAAAGATCGGGGGTTAAAGCTCAACTTTTTTGGCGCGGCACGGGTCGGGTTTTTAGCATGTATTCATAATCAGGCTTATGTCGGAAAATTTTTGGGGAAAGCGCGAAAGAAATTGAAAAGACTAATTGACCTATTTAATGGCAAGCGATAAAATCAACAGCTTTCTTTTGGAGGGATTCCCGAGCGGTCAAAGGGAGCAGACTGTAAATCTGCCGGCTCAGCCTTCGAAGGTTCGAATCCTTCTCCCTCCACCAAAGTTAAGTTGTGAGGTAGCCGGAAAGGTTTGGCTCAAGGGCAAGCGGGTATTGCGGGTGTAGCTCAATGGTAGAGCAGAAGCCTTCCAAGCTTACGACGAGGGTTCGATTCCCTTCACCCGCTCCAAACAGCAGTAAAAAGGGATAACCGTAAACGCCGTTGGATGCGCTTTTGGCTGACAACGGGGCGTTTTAGAGTTTGCCCATGTAGCTCAGTGGCAGAGCACTCCCTTGGTAAGGGAGAGGTCGCGTGTTCAATCCACGCCATGGGCACCAAGGTGTTTCATCGCGTAGGAAAGTAAACGAAGTTTTTCGATTTTTTGAAGGAGTCAGTGAAATGGCGAAAGGCAAATTTGAGCGGACGAAGCCGCACGTAAACGTAGGGACGATTGGTCACGTGGATCACGGGAAGACGACGCTGACGGCGGCGATCACGAGTGTATTGGCGCAGAAGTT
>JAIRPA010000054.1 GCA_031257235.1 Burkholderiales bacterium
TCAGGGTTTCCCTGTGCTTTTTTGGAAACTTCATCCGCCCAAAAGTAGGTTTTCACTTTTGGGCGTTCCACAAAAAGGGGGTGGCTACGAAGTTCGGGGGTTTGTATTTCGCTTTTTCCTACAAAAAAGCATCAGGGTTTCCCTGTGCTTTTTTGGAAACTTTTACCGGCAAAAAGTAGGTTTTTACTTTTTGCCGAACCCTCTGATCCCTGAATTACTTTTTGCCAAATGCGCCGCTCCCCTGAATGCTCGCGCACAAGGATTCCATCCCGTCAATAAACCTGGGACCCGCGCGGTGCATTAAATCGGGATCAACATAAAAAATCGCGTTATTTTTGACGGCTGGGATCGCCGGCCACGCCTCCCACATTTTGCGCCAGATCAAAATTTGATCGGGTGTTGCGCCAAACACCATGATCTCCGGCTCGCGCTCAATCACGGTTTCTTTGGAAATGGTCGGCGCCGGCGCTTTTTGATCGTGGAACACGTTGACCCCGCCGCAACGACGAATGGCATTGTCGATCAGCGTCCCCCCGCCGATGGTGTAAATGGGGTCGCTCCATAAAAGATACAAAACTTTCGCGCGATCTTTTTCTTGGGTATTAGGCGCGCGCGCCATCATCTGCTTTAAGCGCTCTCGGTATTTGTCCGCTTCTTCACGCGCTTTTTTGCGGTTGCCCACCAAAACCCCTAAGGATTCGATATCGTTGGCAATGCCCTCCGGCGTGGAGGCGTCCGCCACGTAAATGGCAATGTTTGAAAGCGAGTGACGATAACGATCCAACGCCGCGCGGGAAAACTCCGTGCCGACGATTAAATCCGGCGCAAACGCCAAAATTCTTTCGATATTGAGAGAAACACCGTTGACCTTAGGAAGCGTTTCCACGGCTTTGGGCGCGTCGGAAAAAAGCGAAACGGCAACCAATTTATCGAACCCTCCGGCGGCCACCACCAACTCCGTGGCGTTGGGCGCTAAGGTGATGACACGGGTGGCGGGCTTGGACAAAGTCACGGGTTTGCCGGTGCTGTCAACGACAAAAAGCGTTGTCTGACCGCAAACAACGCTCGACATCACACACAGCGAGCACGCTACAAAACCCCGCAAAATCTTGATTACCATGAACCTCGCACACCGGTCATTAGAGATCGCCCTTCCGTTTGATAATCTGCCGCAAGCTCATACTTTTTGTCAAATATATTATTGAGTTTTGCAAACCATATCAAAGTGGTTCCGGCAACCGGTTGCCGCCACTCGGCAACAAAGCTAACAATACCATATCCGCCCATCTGCCGCGCATTCATCGCATCATCAAATCGTCGTCCGGAAAATGTAGTATTAACAGCCGTGTAAAACTCGCCCCAAGTTTTACCAAATGTTGCGCTTCCATGCAGTTTTGCACGACGCGGTAAGGTGTTGCCGGTGGTTTCGTCTTTTGCGTGTTGCCAATCCAACGACAACACGGAAGTATAGTCTTGCCAATAGCCGTCTACGGAAAAGTTGACACCGGAAATCTTGGCGCGGTTCACGTTTTCGGGAAAACACTTATACAGCGCGTCACATTGAATAACGATTAAATCACGAACTCTTGTGTGCCACGCTGTGGTTTTAAACAAAATACGCCCTTTTTCAAACGCGCGCGTGTGAGATACGCTTGCCTCAAACGAAGTGCTTTTTTCAGGCAATAAATAAGGGTTGGCGTAATTGGGATAATATAAATCATTGAAGGTCGGCGCTTTAAAAGCCGTGGCAATCCCCGCGGCAACTTTCCAGTTGGGCGTTAATTCATAACCATACTGAAACCCGCCGGTGGGTTTGTTGCCATATTGCTCCGTGTGATCGATTCTGCCGGACGTAAATACCGAATGCGCGCCGTGTTGCCAACGGTAAGCCATCAACACGGATGCCGTATCGCGTTGATCTTCATCATAGACCACCGTGCCGGTGACTTTTTCGCTTCGGTATTCCGCGCCTACGAGTAAATCGCCGTTTAATGATTGAAGCGCGTCTCCCCAATCAAGGCTCACCGTATTGTGCACGGAAAACTCTTTGCCGCGCGTGTTGTAACGATATTGATTGCCGTAACCCGTGCTGGTCAATTGATTGTCGCGCAACGTTGCCTGCCAATTCACCGTCCACGAATCCGTCAACCGGTGATTCCCCGAAAGATTGGATTGGCGTAATACGGTTTCACTATAATCATCCGCGCCTATCGTCACCTTTTGCCTGCCGCGCAAAAAAGGAAGCGTAAATAAGCGATCGTACAGATTTCTTTCCGCATCTTTGCCGGCGTCGGGATGAGTGGCGGCAGGAGACACCAATGAACCGCCACCCGCACCAAGACCCGCGTCGATGTCCGCTTTTTGTTGGTCACGAAAAAAAGAAAACGTCACGCGATGATCGTCCGACGGACGCCATGACAACATCGCGGTTTGATAAGTATTTCGGTATCCGTCGATGTCCGGGTTGTAATCGTAATTCACCGGGTTGGTGATCGCGTTTTGTCCGGAGCTTTCCTCGCCGCCCAAGCCTATCGACCACAACGCGACGCCCAGATTGCCGGAGGCGGCGATGTCCCCTTTGCAGGTTCCGCGCGAACCGCAGGCAAGCTCCGCGTTGCCCGAAAATTTTTGCTGCGTGTTGCCGCGTTTGGTAAAAATTTGGATCACACCGCCTAAGGCATCCGCGCCGTACAAAGACGAAGCCGCGCCGCGCACGATTTCAATCCGCTCAATGACCGACAAC
>JAIRPA010000121.1 GCA_031257235.1 Burkholderiales bacterium
TTTGTCGCGCCAAAGCTTCGACCGTTTCGCCCGAACGCAAACGCGAAATCAATTCGATGTAACGCGAGACGAGCAACAAGGCGATGAACATGGACACCGAGTCGTAATAAACCGCGCCGCCTTTTAGGGTATTGACGACACTGACCAAAAACGCGACGGAAATACCCAACGCGACCGGCACATCCATGCCCGCGCGCCTCATCGAAATATCACGAAACGCGCCCTTGAAAAAGGGTTGCGCCGAATAAAAAAGAGCCGGCAACGTCAACACAAACCCTGCCCAGCGCAATATGGCCTGTTCAAAAAGCGCGACTTCACTGTTTAAATAGTCCGGCACGGCCATCATCATCACCTGCATCATGCAAAGCAGTGCCACGCTCATGCGAAAAAGCAGGGTTCTTTTTTCGCGCCGCGCTTTGGCGTCGCGCAGGTTGGGGTCATAGGGGTAGGCGGAATAGCCGATGCCCGATAACGCGCGCAATAGGGTGGAGAGGCGGGTTTCATCGGGTCGCCACAGAAGGGTGGCGCGGTGTGCCGCGTAATTGACACGCGCTTCGACAACGCCTTTTTGTTTTAAAAGCCACGATTCGATGAGCCACACGCACGCGCCGCAGGTCATGCCGTCGATCAAAAGCGAGATTTCCAAACTGCCGTCGGCGCGTGTGGTCACAAAATCACGGGCGACGGTTTCTTCATCGTAGACCGACCATTCGTCATGCGTCTCATCGGTGAAGGGGGAGGCTTGTTTTGAAGGCGCGGTGCGTGTTGAATAAAACGCGGAAAGACCGGCGGCGTGAATGGTTTGGGCAATGGTCAAGCATCCGGCGCAACAAAAGGCGCGTGAGGTGCCACCGATGTCGGCGCGCCAGCTGACTTCTTTCGGGTTTTCAAGCCCGCAGTGGTAGCAGTGTTCTAAACGGGAGACGGCGTTAATCCCGTCGGTGAGTGTGTTGGATTTTTCTGACATTGCGGCATTCTACGGCAGTAAAAAAATTGGTCAAATGCGCGGTAAAAAGGGGTACTTTTTGCCGAACTTATCAGGGATCAGAGGTCAGGAATCAGTCGCCGCCTTTTGGGCGGCGTGGATTCTGCGACTTCGGCACTTCGTGCCTTGCGCTTAAATGACGGTGTGAGAGATTGCGGGTTGTTGTTTGATGACGCGTTTTGCGCTATTTCCTTTCGGGACGCCGAGGGCGGCGCCCCCTACACCTGATCCCTGATTCCTGACTTCTGACCTCTGATTCCTGAACCCCCTCGCTCGCTATATAATGGCGAACCGGAAAAAGCCTTTGATTTTGATTGAATTTTTCGGCTTTTTCTTTTTTTATTAAACCTTTTTATTTAATTCAATATGACTATCGAACGCACTCTTTCCATCATCAAACCCGATGCCGTCGCGCAAAATGTGATCGGCAAAATTTACTCTCGCTTTGAAACCAACGGGCTTAAAATCGTCGCCGCGCAGATGCGCCATTTGTCGCGCACGGAAGCGGAGGGTTTTTATGCCGTCCACCGTGACCGTCCGTTTTTCAAAGATTTGGTTGACTTTATGATTTCCGGTCCCGTGATGATTCAGGTTTTGGAAGGTGAAAACGCCATTGCCAAAAATCGTCAACTGATGGGCGCGACGGATCCTAAAAAAGCCGAAGCCGGCACCATCCGCGCAGACTTTGCAAAATCCATCGACGCGAACGCCGTTCACGGGTCGGATGCTCCCGAAACCGCCGCCGTTGAAATCGCGTATTTCTTCCCGTCGCTTTGGGTGTACAGCCGATAAGCCGTCACACGTGTGATAAAGCGCCGCGCATGAACGAATCCATCAATCTTTTGGACTTTGACGAAGACGCGATGACCGCGTTTTTCGCCGAGCAGGGCGAAAAACCTTTTCGTGCGCGGCAGGTCTTAAAGTGGATACACCAACGTTTTTGCGCGGATTTTGACGCGATGAGCGATTTGTCGCGTCTGACGCGGGAAAAGTTAAAAACCGTGGCGTCGATGACGCTGCCCGCGGTCACGCGCGACACGGCGGCGGCGGACGGCACGCGCAAATGGCTTTTTGATGTCGGCAACGGGAACGCGATCGAAACCGTTTACATTCCCGAAGATGATCGCGGCACCTTGTGCGTGTCCACGCAAGCCGGGTGCATGATGGATTGCGCGTTCTGCGCGACCGGCAAAGAAGGGTTTAACCGCAATCTGACCACCGCCGAGATCGTCGGACAGCTGTGGCAGGCCAATAAAATCCTGCTCTCCGAAAACGTGAACCCGCCGTGGGTGGACGCCGGCCGTGCGCCGATCACCAATGTTGTGTTGATGGGCATGGGCGAACCTTTGTCCAATTTTAAAAACGTGGTGGCCGCGCTCAAACTTTTTTTGTCCGACAATGCTTACGGGCTTTCCCGTCGGCGCGTCACCTTATCGACCTCCGGCATCGTGCCGATGATCGACGCCTTGAAAGACGCCTGCCCCGTGGCGCTCGCGGTGAGTTTGCACGCACCCACCGACGCCTTGCGCGATACGCTCATGCCGGTGAATCGGCGTCATCCGTTGTCGGAGTTGATGGCGGCGTGTCGGCGGTATTTAGAACGCGCGCCGCGAGATTTTATTACGTTTGAGTATTTGTTGATCCGCGATGTCAACGATAGGATCGAACACGCGCGCGGCTTGATTGAATTAACGCGCGAGGTGCCGTGTAAGTTTAATTTGATCCCGTTTAATCCTTTTCCCGGCTCGCCTTATGCCGCGCCCACGTCGGATCGGCTTTTTTCGTTTCAGAAAACGTTAATGGACGCCGATTTAATCGCAACGATTCGTAAAAAGCGCGGCGACGACATTGCCGCCGCGTGTGGGCAGTTGGCGGGGCAGGTCAAAAATCGCGTTCGCTATCGTTTGAATGAAGTCTCCAAGAGACACGAGACGTTGCGCGAAGAAAAGGCTAAAATGTGTGCCACGAAACACCGTGTGTGTCCGTCAACTTTGAGTGTAAAAAAGGAAATTTTATGATGCGTTACCTCCGTTTTTTGATGGCTTTGATGCTGAGTTTGGCATTAGCCGCCTGCGTGACTACCCCGCGAAACTCACAAAGTGTTCCCGCATCGCGCGAATCTGCCGTGGCGCATACCAATCTGGCGATGGGTTATTACGAGCTGGGTCAGTTGGGGACGGCGATTGACGAGTTGAATCTTGCCAAAGAAGCCGACGCGACTTACCCCAACATTTACAACGGATTTGGCTTGGTTTATTCCTACACCGATGAAAACGAAAAAGCGCGTGCGAACTTTGAACGCGCTTTGCAGCTTGATCCGACCAATTCCGAGTTTCGTTTCAATTGGGGATGGTTTTTGTGCACCTCAGGGCGGGCGGCGGCATCGTTGCCGGAGTTTGATCGCGTGATTGCCGATCCTCTCTATAAAACACCGGAGATCGCGCTCACCAATGCCGGTCGATGTGCCTATGTGTCCGGCAACATTGAGGCGGCAAAAACGTATTTGAATCGCGCGTTGGTGGTCAAACCCGGCTACCCGGAAGCCTCATTCACGCTTGCCGATATTGCGTACCGGCAAGGGGCGTATCAAGAGGCAAGGGCAAGGATGCGTCCGGTCGCGCAAAGCGCGACGCCGGCCGTCGATCATTTATTTTTGGGCGTCTGCATTGAGAGACGCTTGAACGACAAAAGTTCTGAACAAGCGTACATCAGCCGGTTAAGAAGTCTTTATCCCAATTCGGAGCAAACCAAACTGGCGATTCGTAGAGAGGGCTGCAAGTGACTACATCTAACCCCAATGGTTCTCCACCTGTCCCGCCGCAAGACGACGACGTTTTCCCGCCGACCGAACAAAACAGTTTGTTCTCGGTGATTACCGTGGGCGGCTCGCCTAAATCGCGCCGCTTAAAATCGTCCAAGCCGCCCAAAATTCCCGATGAGCTTTTGATGGGCAAAGGCGCGGCAACACCGGCAACGCCGTCCGTCAAGACGCCGGAGCCTGCTACACCCGTGACCGTCAAAGACGCCGTGCCGCATGCAGGGCTGGTGGTCGAACCCGTGCCGCCCGAACCGGTGGCCGGTGAAACCAAAACCGTGGGTGACACGTTAAAGCGCGCGCGCATTCTCAAAGGCTGGTCGATTCAGGATGTGTCCGGTTTCATCAAAATCGCGCCCCGCCAAATTGATGCCTTAGAGCGCAATGATTTCTCATCCTTGCCGATGCGCACGTTTGTTCGCGGCTTTGTGCGGAACTACTCACGGCTTTTAGGGCTTGATCCTGCCGAGATGATCGCGCTTTTGCCGCAAAACATTGCGATTACCACCGAAGACGACGCCGAGCTTCACACTTTGGTCGAGCGTCGAAGCGCTGTGGCGGCGCGCGATAACCGTCCGTCCACGCAAAAACGCGGCAACATGCTGATCTGGATTTTGGTGTGTGTCATCTTGGTCTTTTTGATCGCGTTCGTGGCATTGCATCCGGCGGTGCAACAGTGGGCGCGTGTCAAATTTGCACCGCCTGCCTCAAGCGCGACAGTCGCCGCGCAAAGTCAGACGACCACGCCGGAAGCATCGCCGACCTTGATCAACGAACAAGTCGTGCCGATTTTGCCGATTCAACCGCGTGAACCCGGAGGAGTGACCGGCGCGATGTTGACAGACGGCATGTTGCCGCCGGAGGCGCAAGTGGCGCCCGAAGCACCGGCGCCGGTGGTGGTTTCTTACAATCAAACGGCGGAGTTGGTCATTCAGGTTCAAGGCGGCGAATCCTGGGTTGAAGTTCACGACGGCAACGATGCGCCGCTGGTGATGGTGTTGGCGCAACCCGGCTACAAGCGAACCGTCAAAGGCTTGCCTCCATTTTCGGTGGTGTTGGGGAAAAGCGAATTTGTCCAATTAACGTTTCAGGGGGCAGTCGTTGATCCTTCAACGTTCAACCGTCGCAGAGACGGCGTCACCGTGGCAACCATTCCCGCGGCAACCCGATGAATGAACGCGCGCTGTTTCACCCGTTGACGCGGCGCGCGTCGTATTCGGTTTTGGTGGGGCAGGTCACGATGGGCGGCAATCATCCGATTGTCGTTCAGTCGATGACCAACACCGACACCGCCGATGTTGAAAAAACCACCGCGCAAATCATCGAGCTTGCCCGTGCGGGTTCTGAGCTGGTTCGGGTTACGGTCAACCATGAAGCCGCCGCGCGCGCGGTCGTGAAAATCCGCGAAAAACTTGACAGTCTTAACGAGCGTGTGCCGATCATCGGAGATTTTCATTACAACGGGCACAAGCTCTTGACGGAAGTTTCCGACTTAGGAGGGTCCTGTGCCAAATACCGGATCAATCCGGGCAATGTCGGCGCGGGAGAAAAGCACGAGCATCAGTTCGCGCAAGTCATCAACATCGCGCTCAAACACAATAAGCCGATTCGCATCGGGGTGAATCGCGGCTCGCTGGATACGGAGTTATTGACCAGACTGATCGACGAAAACAATCAACGCGCCCACCCTTGTCCGCTGTCTCATATTGAGTGCGAGGCCATGATCGTTTCAGCCATTGAAAGCGCGGCGTTTGCGGAAAAAATCGGGATGCCTCCCGACAAAATCGTTCTTTCGTGCAAAATTTCCGAAGTGCCGGACTTAATCGCGGTTTATCGGGCGTTGGCAAATCGCTTGGACACGATTCAACGTCCTTACGCGCTTCATTTGGGATTAACCGAAGCCGGCATCGGCAGCAAAGGTATTGTGGCCAGTAGCGCGGCGCTGGCGGTGTTATTAAATGAAGGTATCGGGGATACGATTCGTATTTCTTTAACGCCGACGCCCTCCGAATCGCGCACCGAAGAGGTCAGGGTGGCGCAAGAGCTTTTGCAAACGATGGGATTACGCGCGTTCATGCCGATGGTGACTTCTTGTCCCGGGTGCGGCAGAACCACCGATACCGTCTTTCAGGCGTTGGCACTTTCGGTGCAAAACCATGTGCGCGAAAAAATGCGGCATTGGCGCGAAGAATACGTCGGGGTCGAAAATTTAAAGATCGCGGTGATGGGGTGTGTGGTGAACGGTCCCGGAGAATCCAAAATGGCAGACGTAGGCATTTCTCTGCCCGGCACCGGCGAAGAACCCAACGCGCCGGTTTACATTGACGGCAAAAAAGCCGTGACCCTGCGCGGCAAACATTTGGCTTTACAATTTCAAAACATCATTGATGATTATGTGCGCGTGCGTTACGCCCGTCGCTTCGATCATTGACACCGGCAAAAGCAACGTTTTTGCCGAACACAATATAACCCTTCGACTTTTTACCGAATAGCAAAGGCATCACATGAGTAAAACACTTCAAGCCATCAAAGGCATGAACGATATATTGCCCGATGAGTCGCCCGCGTGGCAGACCATCGAAGACGCCGCGCGTGTCATCTTTGAACAATACGGTTATCGCTTCATGCGGACGCCGGTGGTTGAATTCACACCGCTTTTTGTGCGGGGGATCGGGGAAGCCACCGACGTTGTCGAAAAAGAGATGTACACCTTTGAAGACAAACTTTCCAACGAGAGTTTGACCTTGCGTCCCGAAGGCACCGCGGGCATTGTGCGCGCCGCCATCGAACACAACTTAACTTACGGAAAGAGTGAACGCCTCTGGACAACCGGCGCGATGTTTCGTCACGAGAAACCGCAAAAGGGCAGGTATCGGCAGTTTTATCAGTTAGATGTGGAGGCGTTGAATTTTGCCGGTCCGGACATTGACGCGGAACACATCGTGATGTTGGGAAGGCTTTGGAAAGCATTGGGGATTGAGAAAGCGGTGCGTCTTAAAATCAATTCCATCGGCGACATTGGCGACAGAACAAAATATCGTGAAACCTTGGTTCAATACTTTTCGCGTCACCAAGAAAAGCTCGACGAAGACTCCCAAAGACGTTTGACGGTTAATCCGTTGCGCATTTTGGATTCAAAAAATCCTTCGATGCAAACCATGATTGAAAACGCGCCGCGCATGTTAGACCTCTTAAATGAAGACGCGCGCGCGCATTTTGAGACGTTGCAAACCTTATTGACCCACGCGGGGATTGCGTTTGAAATAGATACCCGTTTGGTGCGCGGTTTGGATTATTACAACCGCACGGTATTTGAATGGGTCACCGATCAACTCGGTTCGCAGGGAACGGTCGCCGGCGGCGGTCGCTACGACGGACTTTTTCAACAGTTAGGCGGCAAGCCTGTTCCGGCATGTGGGTTTGCCGCGGGCATTGAAAGACTTGTTTTGCTGTTGAACGAAGTGAACCCGACAAAACCCAAAGCGCCGTTGGCTTATGTGGTTTCTCAAGGCGTTGCCGCCAAGGTTGCCGCGTGGCGGCTTGCCGAAACGCTGCGGGATGCCGGTCACACGATTGTGTTGAACGCGGACGGCGGCAATTTTAAATCGCAATTGAAAAAAGCGGACGCCTGCCTTGCGCGGCTTGCCCTGATTTTGGGCGACGATGAGCTCGCGCGACAGGAAGTCACCGTGAAATGGTTGCGGGAAGAAGATCGCGCCGCTCACCCGGAACAAGAGAAGGTTGATCTTCATGTGCTGGGCGATTGGTTGAATAAAATCTGACGGGTTGGGCAAAAGCGCAAAGACGGACGGGCGGGTTGGGTCGCCTGTCCGAAACACGGCTTTTGGGCAACTACGGTATAATCCCGCCTTTTTAGACAGTCACACTAATCTTGGGGTCAACATGGCAGGTCACAGCAAGTGGGCAAACATCAAGCACAAAAAAGCCGCGACGGACGCAAAGCGCGGCAAAATTTTCACGCGGTTGATTAAAGAAATCACGGTCGCGTCTCGAATGGGGGGCGGGGATATTTCCTCCAACCCGCGTCTTCGTTTGGCGGTGGATAAAGCCTACGATCAAAACATGCCCAAAGACACCATTGAGCGTGCCATCAAGCGCGGGTCGGGTGAATTAGACGGCGCCAATTACGAAGAAATTCGCTACGAAGGTTACGGAATCAACGGGGTGGCGGTGATTG
>JAIRPA010000170.1 GCA_031257235.1 Burkholderiales bacterium
TTAATTGGCTTTACAATACTTTTAACCAAGGGCAAGCCATATTTCCTCGCAGATTCAATAATTGTTTGTTCTAATCTTATTCCGCCTGTTTGATTAGTGTTTGATCCGATAATCATACAAAAGTACCGATCTCTCTTAAGGAGACGGGAAATTTCATTGCAAACTTTATCCATATCTGAAAAATAATTTGTCAGACGATCAACTTTATTTTTTCCTTTTAATCCGATTAGCTTTGTTTTTAACTCTTTGGTATTGTATCCCAAAAATTCCAGCTGATCTTTGTCATTTTCCACATAATCTATTGCAAAAGAATAAGGCGGAGAGGTAATGACGCAATCCATGCTTTCCTCTGCTAAATCAATATTCAGTGCCTCGGAATTGCTCAAAACTTTAACGTTTCCAATCGTGTTTTTGTCAAAATACGGATTATCCAATGTGGACTTTACTGTTTCGATATAACGTGGGAGTACCTTTGCAAAAAGCTGTTCGTGATTAGAGCGAACAACCCGCTTTGAATAGCCTAAAGCGTCCAACCATGCAAGAAAGGCAAGATGATAAATCTTCTTTTTTTCAACGTCTTTTGTCCTAGCAATTCGACTTAATACATTGCCTTGTTTATAAAGGTCAAATAACTTTTTGTGATTTAAGTTCGTTTCTCGCAACACATCAGCGTCTATGGTCAGTGATTCATACTTGACTTGAATCATAAATTGACAAAAGGGACTAACATCGCAAGCGTAAGAATGAATTCCCATTAAGGATGCCTCAATATTTGCCGTCCCGCTCCCCGCCATGGGGTCTAAGACGGTTTCTCCTTTTCTTACACCGAGTATATTTAACAGACCTTTTATCAACTGCGGATGAAATTTTCCACGATAGGGGAAGAGTCCATGCGTGGCATAACCCGTTGAAAATTGCCCTTCCTCAAAGTAGGCTTGTGTTTGTGCGGTGCGATTCTCGTTGATTGCCTCGTTATAATTTGAATAAAGCAAATAATGATTTGTGTGCTTATTATCAATTTTCTTAATAAAAGCCGAGCGATCCAAAAGCTCTTTTTTGGTTAAGCAATTGTATTCCAGATAAGCCATTTCAATTTCAAATAGCTCATCAACGCTTGACAAAAGCTCGATATTTTTGCCAAAGGATTTTGTTAAAACAGACTCAACTTGTACAAAGTTATTCTTCATCAAATTTAATTAACCAATCTATTAGAAAATACAATATTCTGTTGAATAGCGATCAACCTCACATTGGAAGCAATAAATCGCACTACCTTTGCCTTTGTATCTCTACCCTCCCCCTCTCTATAACGTCACCCTTCTAAAATCCGACAAGAGTTTGGTTAGGTACACCGCAAAACGCGTGGCCAACGCGCCGTCGATGACGCGATGATCGGCAGTCAGCGACAAGGGTAAGATCAAACGCGGCACAAATTGTTTGCCATCCCATATCGGCTTCATGGCGGACTTGCTCGCGCCCAAAATGGCGACTTCCGGCGCGTTGACAATCGGCGCAAAGTAGGTGCTGCCGATCCCCCCCAAACTTGAAATGGTGAACGACGCGCCCTGCATGTCTGTTGGCTTTAATTTGCCGTCTCGCGCCGCCTTGGCTAAGTCTGCCGTCTCACGCGCGATTTGATACACGTTTTTTTGATCAACGTCTTTAATGACCGGCACGACCAAACCGGTGGGCGTGTCTGCCGCAAACCCAATATGGTAATAGTGTTTCAGTATTAAATTTTCCCCGTCGATCGAGCTGTTGAATGCGGGAAATTGTTTTAACGCTGCCACCGCGGCTTTGATCAAAAAAGAAAGCAGGGTGAGTTTTGCCGCTTCGGGATTTTTCTCGTTTTCTTTGTTTAATTGCACACGAAACGCTTCAAGCTCGGTCACGTCCGCGTCTTCATGGTACGTCACCGCCGGAATCATCGCCCAATTACGCGCAAGATTTTGAGCGGATATTTTTTGAATGCGCGATAAAGGTTTGGTTTCAATCGCGCCGAATTTGGAAAAATCGACTTTAGGCCAAGGTAACAGATTTAACCCCTGCCCCGTATTGTCTTCCTGACGGGCAACGCCTGCCGTTAAGGTTGACTTCACAAATGAGGTGACATCTTCTTTGAGAATACGCCCATGCTCGCCCGTGGGAGTGACTGCATTTAAATCCACGCCCAACTCACGCGCGTAAGCGCGCACCGAAGGCGTGGCGTGCGCTTTACTTCCCAATGCCAACGAAGAAGCGGCAAGAGTGATAGGCTCTGCTTTTTCCGCGACCGACGGCATGGCAGGCATCGGCGACGTTTTGGGTGCCGGTGCTTGTGTCGGTTTTGCGGATTCGATGGCGTTTTTGGCTTCACCCTCGCATTCTAATATCGCAATGACACTTCCTTCTGACACTTTATCGCCTAATTTTACTTTCATGGTTTTTAAAACCCCGGAAGAAGGCGCAGGAACTTCAAGCGTGGCTTTGTCTGATTCCAACATCACCAAGGAATCGTTCGCGTTGACGGTATCGCCGACTTGCGCAAAAATCTCAATGACCGGAACGTCAGACACGTCGCCGATGTCGGGAACTTTTACTTCGATGAGTTGACTCATTGATATCTCCTAATAAGTTATTGTTTGTCAAAAAATAAAACTATATTTCTTACTGTGGGTGGCGGTGTTCGGACAATCAGGGCTTTTTACCCCTCCCTTACGCCGTCAACGGATTCGGCTTATCGCCCTCCAAACGATACTTGGCGATGGCGTCGGCAACTTGCTCCGGCTTGATGATTTTTTCATCCGCAAGTGCCTTTAACGCCGTCACCGTTATCCAATAACGATCGACCTCAAAAAAGTGCCGCAGGGCTTCACGTGTATCTGAACGCCCAAAACCATCCGTACCTAAGGTCAGATAGCGATTGTTAATGAACGGACGAATCTGTTCGGCAAAAAGCCGCACATAATCGGTAGCGGCAATCACCGGCGCGTGACTTTGATTCAAACACGCCGACACATGCGGGCATTTGGGCGGCAATGTCGGGTGCAATAAATTCCATCGTTGACAATCATGCCCGTCTCTTGCCAGCTCATTAAACGAAGGGCAACTCCATAAATCGGCATTGACCCCCCAATCGGTTTTCAATAATTCCGCGGCGGCGATGACTTCCCGAAAGATGACCCCGGACCCCAGCAATTGTACGCGCGGCGCTTTGCCGGCTTTGGGTTGATGAAATAAATACATCCCCTTCAAAATGTCCGCCTCCGCGCCTTTGGGCATGGCAGGATGTTCATAGTTTTCATTCATCACGGTGATGTAGTAAAACACGTCTTCCTGCTCTTGATTCATTCGACGAAGCCCCTCTTGAACAATCACCGCAAGCTCGTATTGAAAGGTGGGATCATAGCTTTTGCAATTGGGAATCAAGCCGGACAAAATATGGCTGTGACCGTCTTCGTGTTGTAAACCCTCTCCGTTTAATGT
Organism: Burkholderiales bacterium; assembly: GCA_031257235.1. Taxonomy (GTDB): domain Bacteria; phylum Pseudomonadota; class Gammaproteobacteria; order Burkholderiales; family Casimicrobiaceae; genus UBA931. Next base: position 3,466 of record JAIRPA010000170.1, read on the forward strand.
GGTGCGCCCCGCCGTCCCGCCGATTAAAAACCCGCGCGAACGCTGATCGCCGGCTGCCCAGCATAAGTCCATCGTGCGTTGAAATCCGAACATCGAATAACACACATAAAACGGAATGGTTTGTACACCGTGTGTTGAATACGAGGTGGCCGCCGCAATCCAATCACTCATCGCGCCGGATTCGTTGATGCCTTCTTGAAGAATCTGCCCGTTTTCGGATTCGCGGTAAAACATCAACTGATCGTGATCTTCGGGAACATACGATTGCCCTTCCTGACTCCAAATCCCGTATTGGCGAAACATGCCCTCCATCCCAAACGTGCGCGATTCGTCGGGCACAATCGGAACAATATACTTACCGATGGTCTTATCTTTGATGAGCATGTTCATCATCCTGACCATCGCCATGGTGGTGGAAAATTCGCGCCCTGCTCCTGAGGCTTGAAGAAACGAAGCAAACGCGGATAACGCCGGCACCGTCAACGAGGCCGCTTTGCGTCGTCTCTGCGGCAAATACCCGCCCAAGCGTTTGCGACAATTGCGCATGTAGTTTAATTCGGGAGAGCCTTCGGGAAATTTGATATAAGGCAATTCGTCGATTTGGTCGTCGGGAATGGAAATATTAAAACGATCACGAAAACGAATCAGCGCATCGTGATCCATCTTTTTTTGTTGGTGCGATATATTCATGGCCTCACCGGCGGTGCCCATCCCAAACCCTTTAATGGTTTT
>JAIRPA010000190.1 GCA_031257235.1 Burkholderiales bacterium
GCCATGCCCGGAGGTAATCGCCTTAATCCGTGCCGAATAGTCTTCAAGTTCGGTCAAAGGCGCGATGCCCTCAATCGTCAACATGCCGGAGCGTGACGTTTGTGTGCCGGTGACTTGACCGCGACGACCGGATAAATCGCCGGTGATGTCGCCCATTTTGTCGGCGGGACAATTCACCTGCAATTTAACGATCGGCTCCAACACCGTGGGCTTGGCTTTTTCAATCGCGTCCAAAAACGCTTTTCGCCCCGCCGTGACAAACGCGATTTCTTTGGAATCGACCGGATGATGTTTGCCGTCATAGACAATCACGCGCACATCTTGCAACGGGAAACCCGCGGTGGGACCCGCCGCCAAGACCTGCTCAATGCCTTTTTTCACGGCGGGAATAAACTGGGTCGGAATCGTGCCGCCTTTGACTTCATCCACAAACTCAAAGCCCGCGCCGCGCGACAAAGGTTCAATTCTTAAATAGACTTCGCCGAATTGTCCTGCACCACCGCTTTGTTTTTTGTGACGATGATGTCCTTCGGCTTTGGCGGCAATGGTTTCTTTAAACGGCACGCGCGGCGGACGGGTGTCGACTTCAAGTTTATACACGCCGTTCATCCGCTCCAGCACCGAGCGCAAATGCAAGTCGCCCAAACCGCGCAACACCGTCTCGTTTAAAACGGCATCGTGTTCGAGTTTTAATGTAGGGTCTTCCGCGACCATCTTGCCGACGACCTCAGACAAACGCTGTTCGTCGCCGCGCTTTTTCGGTGAGATGGCGATTCCGTGCATTGGTTCGGGAAACTCCAAGGGCTTCATGTGGATGTGATCTTCGTCGCGCGAGTCATGCAACACGGAATCAAATTGAAGCTCGTCAACCTTTGAAACGGCGGCGATTTCTCCGGGCGCCAATTCGGAAACCTCCACCGGCTTATTGCCTTGCAACAAAAAGATATGCGCCACCTTAATGGCTTTACGTTCTTCGCCGACAAAAAGCGAGGCATCTTTTTTGAGGGTGCCTTGATGTGTGCGGAACACGCTGATTTTTCCGACAAAAGGATCAATGTTGATTTTAAATACATGAGCCAACACGTGATCGGCAGGGTCATGCGTTGGCGCGAACGCGGTCGCTTTTTCGCCTTCTCCGCGATAAAAAAGCGGCGGATTGCCTTCATTGGGCGACGGCAATAATTTTTCAATCACGTCGATCAACTCACGAATACCGACACCATTTTTTGCGGAGGTGAAACACACGGGAATCAAATGCCCTTCGCGCAACGCTTGCTCCAAAGGCGCGTGCAATTGTTCGGGCGCGATTTCTTCGCCCTGCTCTAAATACTGCGCCATTAAATCTTCGTCCACTTCAATGACTTGGTCGATCAATGCCTGATGCGCCTCGCCAACCGACATGATGTCCGATTCTCCGGTCGGGTTGAAAAAGCAATCCACCACCTTTTTCCCGTGATCGGACGGCAAATTGACCGGCAAACATTCTTTGCCGAAGGTGTCCTGAATGGCGGCTAATACGGCTTTAAGATCAACATTTTCCGCGTCGATTTTATTGACGATGATGAGACGACAAAGTTTGCGCTTGGTTGCCCATTCCATCATCCTTGCGGTAATCATTTCGATGCCTTGCGCGGCGTTGATGACAACAGCGGCGGTTTCTACCGCGTCTAAAGCGCCGATGGCCTGACCAATAAAATCAGGATACCCGGGCGTGTCCGCCAGATGAATTCTTAGTCCGCGCGTTTCCAAATGCATTAGCGACATGTGCAACGAATGCTGAAACGTTTTTTCGAGCGGATCGTAATCGGATACGGTGGAGCCGCGCTCAATCGTTCCGGCGGCGGGAATCATGCCCGTTTCCAACAAAAGCGCTTCCGCCAAAGTTGTTTTCCCTGAGCTGCCGTGACCCACCAAGGCAAGTGTGCGTAGATTATCGGTAGAAAATTGCGTCATATTGTCTCCAAGAATAAGAATAATGAGAGCAAGTGTTCGAGTGATTGCGCCCTTTGTAAAACCTCAAAATTCCCAACCCCAAGGGTTTTGCAAAGGTCTTGTTGACGAACAATGGAAATGTAATCCGAAATGCCCGTTTGGGGTAAGGTTTTAACAGAAAGTTTGACCCAACCGATATATATGTCAGGGATCAGAGGTTCGGCAAAAAGCAAATCAGGAATCAGAGGTCAGGAATCAGAGGTTCGGCAAAAAGTGAAAACCTACTTTTTCCCGTTTTCACTTTGGGTCATTAAGCGAAACGTGCTCTGAGGAACTCGTCATTACCCCTTTTTGGAAGGTTTCAGACCTGATCAGCTTACCGGTCTTGGCATAATGTTTCACTTTGCCGTGCGGCTTGCCGAGCTTAAACGGCACTTCTTGTTGCAGCCGTCCGTTCGGATAATAAAATTTTGCCACGCCGTCCAACTTCCCGTTTTTGCAAAACTCTTCGGAAATCAAAGCGCGCACGCCCTGCTCTTCCGCGTAAAATCGGATCACCGCCGGTTCTTTGATGAGTTCTCTTTGAGGGGTCAGGCAGTCCCCGGCATCGTAATCAATGATCGCGCTTTTTCCGGTGAAAACCTCATCCGGGTTATCCAACACATATTCCTCATAATCTTCAGCGGCAACATTAAAACCCAACGGCATCGCCATGATTAAAAACAGTATTTTTAGTTTCTTCATACTTTCCCCCTCATCAAAAGTACACACGCCGAAGTGCCTGCCAATAGTGCATTTTGGGTCAATCGACCGTTTTCTTACGCCTAAAAACGAGTGCCGTCCCTACACACGATCCGACACATTTTACAGCCGATCACTCTTTTTTTTATGAACAAATTGTTACCGTCACCGTTTCGCAAAAAAGTGGGGCAAGATGCTCCCCTCCTAGAATATTACAAAAAGGTTGCATGATTTTGTCAAATTGTGAAAAACAGGCGACGCAATGAAAAAAAATGAATGAAATTCGCAAGAAAATGAAAGAAACTCGGATATTTTAGGGTAATATCCGTTTGTGAGTGATTCGGTAACAAACTGTCTGCCGAATGACAATTAAAATTAAGGGAAGCGGGCGGTAAGCTCGCTGATGTAATGAGTTTCAGAAGTAATGGACTGTAACGATGAACCGAAAGTTAAAACGTTTTGTGCCGACAATTATGCCCGTTTTCTTTGTTTTGCATAACGGAACGTTTTTGTTTCAAATTTTGGCGAGGCTTGCCGCAAACGGCATCTCCTCTTTCTGCCGCCGTCACCACACGGTTTTTTCCCGTGAACGCTTCTTTTCCGGTTTTGTGCAAGTCCCGTGCTTCCCGACTTTTTTTAATCCGCTTTCAAAAGGCGAAAATCCTTTGCCTTTGCAATACCCTATTGAAATTTAACCCCTCGCATACGGAGCTACTAAATGAGTATGATGAACAACGCAACGATGAAGTTAAGAGAGTACCTGACCATCATTCAGGCAAAACGCCTGATGCAGATAAGTTTCCCGCATGAGGACGCGCCGGGCGCGTTGCTCATCGTCAAGTCAATCGACGCGCTGGAGCGCCTCTCCGGTGACTTTGA
>JAIRPA010000216.1 GCA_031257235.1 Burkholderiales bacterium
AGGGGTTTGCACCCCTCCCAAGTAGCTACGGTCGAAACCCCGGACTTCCAGGCCGGGGTTCCGGCCTTCGCACCGCCCTAAAGGGCGGGGTTTCAAACCGGAGTCAGTTTTACGATGAATCTTTCCATAGATACGGCAACCGTCACCGCGCTTCGTCAAAAGTTGCAGGAAGAGCGCGAAAAAAACGCTGCGGCGTTTTTGTCCGGGCTTGATATTTTTTCTTATTTAACGCGCGCCGCCAAAAGTGTCGATACCTTGATGCGCGGGCTGTGGACGCTCTTGCCGGAATCTTTGACCCAATCGTGCGCACTGATTGCCATCGGCGGTTACGGACGCAACGCGCTTTTTCCCGAATCTGATATTGATACGATGATTTTATGGGAAGACGCGCTTTCGGAGGAGCATCGCGCGGCGCTGGTGATGTTTGAAACCGCGCTATGGGATTTTGGGCTAAATATCGGGCATCGGGTTCATAGCTTAGACGACATCAACGGTTTTAATGAGTTTCCCATTGACACCCAAACCGCGCTTTTGGAACATCGTTTTTTGTCGGGAAACCGAAAGATATATCGCAAATTTACACATAAACTCAAAGACGTTTTAGATTTTTCGTCGTTTTGTGAGGCGAAGCGTTTTGAACAAGAGCAGCGTTATTTAAAGTATGGAGACGTTGTTTACAATCTTGAGCCCAACTTAAAAGAAGGCCCCGGCGGGCTTCGAGACATTCATCTGATTCGTTGGATTGATCGCGCCAAAGAAGTGGTCTTTATGCCCGGAGATCGTCCTTTATTTCTCACGCCTTCCGAGCGGCACGCTTTGAGGCAACACGAGCGCCAAGTCAGCATTTTAAGAGCGCATGTTCATTTACTCTCAAAACGCGCCGAGAATCGTTTGCTGTTTGATCATCAAAATACCATTGCCGAGCGTTTGCATGTTGCCAAAACGCGAAACCGGCTTGCCGGGGAAGTCTTGATGCAGCGTTATTATCGTGCCGCGCAAAAAATCCGCCGATTAAACATGTTGTTTTTGCAAACGGTTTATGAGTGGGCGCACCCGATTAAAGAAACGATTGCGCTTGATCAGGATTTTATTCAACGTGGCGCGTTATTGGACATTCGCAATCAAAGACTATTTGCCACCCGACCCAAAACGATTTTTGACGCTTTTTTGCATTGGCAGAAGCATCACGATATTGAATCCTTATCTGCCAACGTATTGCGTGCGTTAAACGCCGCCGAACATACCATTGGTGAACGTTTCCGAAAAAATCCCTTGCACCGCGAGCAATTTGTCGATTTTTTTCGGGGCGGGGTGATGGTTACGCACGGAACGCGCTTAATGAATCTTTATGGGCTTTTGGGGCGTTACCTGCCGGACTTCGGCAAGATTGTCGGTCAGATGCAGCACGATCTTTTTCATATTTATACGGTGGATGAACATACTTTAACGGTCATCCGCAATTTAAGGCGGTTTTGTCTTGACGCGCACGCGCATGAGTTTCCTTTATGTTCTCGATTGATGATGGATTTTCAACGCAAAGAAGTCTTATATTTTGCGGCGCTTTTCCACGATATTGCCAAAGGACGCGGTGGCGATCACTCCGAATTAGGCGCGATCATCGCCAAGCGTTTTTGTCGTCAACACGATTTACCCAAAAAAGACGCCGCCTTGATTGTATGGTTGGTGAAGATGCACTTAAAGATGTCGCACGTGTCGCAAAAACAAGATATATCCAACCCGGACGTGGTCACGGCGTTTACCGAACTGGTGGGTGATGAACGCCGTTTGATTGCCTTGTTTTTATTGACCACGGCGGACATTCGTGCCACCAGCCCTAAAGTTTGGACGCCTTGGCGCGCGCAATTATTAGAATCCCTTTTTTTGTTGACACGCGCGCGCTTGACCCAAGATCACATTCCCGATTCGCTTGAATCCAAGCAAGAAGCGGTTAGAAACGCCATCAAAAATATTTTGCCGGATCATGCGGAAGCCACGCTGTGGCAAACGATGGATGATACTTATTTCCAACGGCACACTGCCGAGGAATTGGTTTGGCACGTGACCATGTTGCACGATCAATGTCAAAGTATCACGCCGGTGGTTCATGTAAGAACCTTGCCCAATCGCGCGGGGTTGCAGTTTTTAATTTTTCTGCCTGATACTTTGGGGTTGTTTGCGCGGCTTTGTGTTTTTTTTGGAACGCATGCGCTCAATATTTTGGAATCGCAGATTCACACCACCCAAAAGGGTTACGCATTGGACGTGTTTATTGTGCATCCTGCCGATGCGGAACTCTTGGATCATCCCGATCACCCGAAATTACACTATTTGCGTGACGAATTAACGCGCTTTTTGAATAACCCCATCGAAGTGAATTTGCCGAAGTTGGGCAAACCCTCGCGGCGATTGCATCATTATCCCTTGCAACCTCAGGTGCGCATTTTGTCCGACGGTGCGGGTGAGGATTATGTATTGGAAATTGTGGTCGGAGACCGATCCGGGCTTTTGGCGCACATCGCTACTCAATTTGTTGAGGCGGGCATCAATGTGAAAAGCGCGCGCATCAATACGATGGACGAACGCGTCGAAGACGTGTTTGTATTGACCGGCGACAAACTACACTTGCCGGAATTCCGCGTTGCACTCGAATTAAAACTACAGTCGATTCTTGAGGCGAAATAGTTTTTCAGGGTTCAGGAATCAGAGGTCAGATATTTCTTTTCCGTGACCCGTCCTTCCTTGCCGGTTGTAGTTCCCTTTCTCACCCCGGATAGCTATAATTACGTGTGACGTTGACGTTTGGAGATTCGTGTTGTAGTTCCCTTTCTCACCCCGGATAGCTATAATTCACGCAAAAGTAATCCGCGCACATCTGGGGTTGTAGTTCCCTTTCTCACCCCGGATAGCTATAATTCCGTCGTCGTCAAGCCAGATCGACCCGTTGTTGTAGTTCCCTTTCTCACCCCGGATAGCTATACTTCTCAACCGCACCCGCCGCGCCTACATCAACCTTCTTCGCCCCGGTAAAACCCCGCGCCGAACAAGCGCGGAAAATAAAACGCCGCCGCTTGTCCTTCCACGTTTTCAGCGTCGCCCGAACGCACACGCGAGGTAAACCCCATCAGCCGGTCACTGCCCTCGCATTTGGCCAGA